>JBBRCP010000074.1:0-8425 GCA_038204785.1 Erysipelotrichales bacterium | reverse complement strand
GTTCAGCGTTGAGTTCGTAGTTTTCCAAGATATCACCGATATAACAAGAACCGATTCCCAGTGATGAAGCAGCTACTACTGCGTTTTGAGCCGCAATGATCGCATCATTACAGGCCAGAAGTAGATCACCAAGCCGTGGTTTTTGAATCGTTTCAGCAACTTGTGTAAGTGTGAATCCATCATATGTACGCTGATAATCAGCACAGAAGATAAGCACCATTTCGGCTTGCGCAATAAACGCTTGATGGTCGCAATGGATGGCTAATTGATCGATGATCTGCCGGTCTGTAACATCGATAATACTGTAAAGATGCAGATTTCCGGCAGTCGGTGCTTGAATGGCTGCATCAATAATTAGCTTCTTATCTTCCGTGGCAATTTTCTGTTGTGTATAAACACGAACAGACTTTCGTTCAAAGAGTAAACGGATGATGTCATTCATAATAAAGGCCTCCGGTTCATTCATTTAACTATAGCAGAGATCGTTGGTTCACTCAAACAGAAGCAATCCATGATCGTTGTTGAAACCCCAAAATAATCTGATATCATAAAGTTAGGTAAACAATAAACGAGTGAATAAAATATCGTAAATCTACAATAAATTAACGATGAATTAACGCTGCGACTGCTACAATTTATGTAATTAAGTAACTTCTGTTAAAGGAGAATAACCATGAAAAAGTTGATGTGCTTGTTGGGCGTGCTGTTGTTGATTGTCGGATGTACAAGTTATCGGAGTCCGGTTGCGAAAGGCTTGATTTTGATTACGGATAAAAATAGTCTAAAAGCGTTGATCACAACTCGTTTTAACGGTAATTATGGTCAACTCGAAAGCGATAAAGCGACCGTCTCCGGTAACGCTTATTCGTCGACCAATACCCAAGTAGAGGGAGTCGATGAAGCTGACATCGTAAAAACTAACGGAAAACTGATAGTTCAAGTGAGTTCAAACGTGATCTATATTGTGGATACTGTTACGAATAAGTTGGCGTCAAGAATCGATTATCCGCTTAAATCGAGTGATACGAAATACTATTATCCAAGTGACATTTATTTAACTGAAAATAAATTGATCGTAATGGGTTCGATCAGTTCCAATCCGGGAGGAGTTTATTTTTATGGTGGAATGATGAAAACCGATATGTTTTGGATCGGCTATCAAGATTCATTCGTTCACATCTATGAGCTAAGTGATCCCAAGAAACCGAGATTACTTCGATCACTGGATATCAAGGGAGCTTATTATTCATCACGCTTAGTCAATAATGAACTCATCGTCATCGCCAATCAATATCAGTTGATCACAGTCGATGATCAACAAAAAGAGAATGTTGTTGAACCGAGTGTCTATGACAGTCTGACTAAAACAACGGTTTCCTCGATCGACGACAGAACAGCCTTCATGTTACCGGGTAAAATGGGGAATGGTTTTGTCAATATCATGAAAGTAAACGTTGGTGGTGTTTCCAAACCTGCTCTGACTTCATTTTTTGGATCGATTCAATCCATTTATATGGACAAAGACAACCTATTGATTGCACAATATCGATACCAAGAGATCAGTGCGACACAAGGTAAGTCAATGACAGATCTGTTACGTTTCAATATCGACACGATGAAATTGAACGCTCAGACATCGATTGAAGGGAACCTTCTGAATCAATTCTCCTTGGATATCTATAATCAATCGATCCGCGTTGCCGCTACTCGTTGGAACTCTGACGCAAAGGTTTCAAATAGTGTATATGTATACAATATGGATCTGGTTCTCCAGAGTTCGATCATGGACCTCGCTCCGGGTGAATCGATCAGAGCTGTTCGTTTCATTGGTAATAAAGGATATGTTGTCACTTTTGAAAATATCGATCCATTATTTGTTCTCGATCTCAGTAATCCATTTACCGCAAAAGTAGTCGGAGAACTTAAAGTTCCGGGTTTCAGTACTTATATACATCCAATCTCGAAAAACACCTTATTTGGAATCGCAGAAGATGTCGAAGTCATTCAATACACCGACTCGAACGGAAAAGTATTCAATTCATTAAAACGCAAGGGTGTTAAGGTCAGTCTGTTTGATGTGAGTGATCCGACTTCTCCGAAAGAAGTACGATCCATCAATGTCATTGGACCCAACGGTTACAGTGAAGGTCAGTATAATCATAAAGCGATTATCTATGATGCTGAAAACAATCTTTTGTATCTACCCTATTCGGATTATCCGATGACAAGTTGTGAAGTTAAAGAAGGTACTTGCCAGTATTTGTTTACCAGTGGCATCAAAGTGATGAAGATCACCGAAAAAGAACTACAATTACTAAAGACGATTGAATTCAGTGTGGATACCCAAGGGTCTAATTATGTATCACGTAGTTTGTTTATCGGAAACAGTCTCTACCTAATAACAAACCAAGGTTTATGGGTGTATAATCGAACCACATTTGAGGAAGTTCAACGAATCATGTACGAATAAAAAAGATGTTTGAACCAAATTGGAAGTTAAATAGGGATAGTTTAGGGAAATGATGTTGAGAATTTATACACACAGCGAGTTCAACGACCGCTGTGAACCAAGAACGAATAAAGGGTATCTGTATAGGTCAAATCTAAACGGATGAGTGTGAGCGCAGAAACGTCGTTGATGTCATAGATAATTGGTGGGATTACCGAATCATTTCCATCATTGAACACGCATAAATAAAGCCTGTCGTTTCCGACAGGCTTTATCTTAGATAAATGAGATTAAATAGCTGCGAATTCTGATTTAGGTACGCCGCATACCGGGCAGCACCAGTCTTCCGGAAGTTCTTCGAAAGTTGTACCGGCAGCGATTCCGCTGTCAGGGTCTCCAATCGCCGGATCATAAACATAATCACATGCATTGCATTGGTATTTCATAGGGTATCTCCATTTTCTGAAGCCAGATCTGCTTCACTGATTCAATTATACCAAAACATTGAACTAAATAGAATGATGAATCCCTTCGTACATGTATTTTTCCTAAAATTCATCGATTATCGACTAGGTTGACACAGCGATTGGTTAATTTTAACCCACATTATGCTATAATTTAATTAAATATAGGAGTAGTTAAACCATGGAACTAATTCAACCCCCAAAACTGCGACCCAATGACTTGGTCGCGTGTGTAAGTTTATCCTGGGGAGGTGCCGGTGACGCTGAAACGTTATGGCGCTATCAACTCGGCAAGCAACGTCTCGAAGAAGTTTTTGGGCTTCGCGTGATTGAAATGGAGAATACACTCAAAGGCAGTGATTTTCTGTATCGTCATCCCGAACTGCGGGCTGCCGATCTGATGGACGCTTTTCGCAATCCGGAAGTGAAAGCGATATTCTCGTGTATCGGCGGCGATGAAAGTATTCGACTTTAGCCTTACATCGATGATGAAGTGATCCGTTTAAATCCTAAGATCTTTATTGGTTATTCCGATACGACAGTCACTCATTATATGTGTCGCAAAGCCGGTCTTTCGAGTTTCTACGGTCCGTCGCTTTTAGCTGAACTGGCCGAGAATGTCCGGATATTTCCGTATAACGAGAAATGGTTACGAAAAGTTCTGTTTGATTCAGAACCAATCGGACTGATCGAACCGAGTCCGGAGTGGACAAGCCAACGTATTCCATGGTTGATTGAAAACAGTAAGATTGAAAAAACAATGAATCAGGGAATCGGACCCATTGTAGTTCAGGGCAAAGGAAAAGTTCAAGGCCGCTTGATCGGTGGTTGTATCGAAGTGTTGGAAATGTTGAAAGATACCGATCTTTGGCCGGATAAAAGAGACTTTGATCAAGCAATTTTATTTCTGGAGACCTCCGAAGAATTGCCTTCACCGAACTATGTGGAATATTGGCTCAGAAATTATGGATCTTCGGGGATCTTACAACGAATCAACGGTCTGATATGGAGTAAGCCTTATGATGAAAAATATTTTGATGAATATCAACAGGTGATCAAGAAGGTCGTAGTGGAAGAATTAGGTCTTAACGAACTTCCCATCTTCTATAATATGAATTTCGGTCATACCGAACCGATGATGGTCTTACCGCTGGGACGAATGGCTGAAATGGATGCCGATAACGCAACCTTCAGTATTCTGGAATCCGGCGTCCGTGAATAACGACGAAAGGTGATTAACATGGGACTTAAAAACACGAATATCAGTGATCTGCAACTGAATCCATTCACTCTTTTTGATAAGCAATGGTGTCTTATCAGTGCTGGTGATGATAAAGGGATGAATACAATGACAGCCAGTTGGGGTGGTTTAGGCGTTTTCTGGAGTAAGAATGTTGCGACAGTCTACATCCGTTCAACGCGTTATACGAAAGAGTTCGTCGATGCGAATTCGATGTTTACACTTTGCTTTTTTCCACCTGAATATCGCAAAGCACTCGGCTATTTGGGAACTGTGTCGGGAAGAAACAAAGATAAAATCACCGAATCCGGTCTGACACCGGTGTTGAAACATGACACTGTATATTTCAAAGAAGCGTCATTGGTGCTGATCTGTCAGAAAATCTACAGTACGGAAATCGATCCGTTACACTTTGAAGATCCGGAAACCGATGATGAAATTTATCCGAAAAAGGACTATCATACCTTGTATATCGGTGAAATCGTTAAAGTACTGCAAGCGCAGTAGGAAAGGAGACTTCTATGGATTTTATGGAGTTGGTTAAGGAGCGCTATTCAGTCCGTCGTTTTTCAGATCGTGTTGTCGAAAAAGAAGCTCTTGACAAGATTATCGAAGCCGGTCGTTGGGCACCGACGGCTGCCAATTTTCAGCCGCAGCGTTTATTGATTATTAAAAGTCCGGATGAATTAGCGAAACTGAAAGAATGTACACGCTTTGATTTTAAATCTCCGCTTGTTATTATTTTATGTTATGATCGGACGATTTCATGGAAACGCCGCTATGACGGACATGACGGAGGACCGGAAGATGTAAGTATCGTATCGACATTAATGATGCTGCAGGCAACTGAATTGGGTTTGGGCACGACATGGATCGGATCGTTTGATCCTGCAATGGTGAAACGCGCGTATAATCTTCCTTATCATATCGAACCGGTTGTGATATTACCGCTTGGATATGCGGCAGATGATTCACAACCTAACCCGCTTCATTTCAAACGAGATGAAATGAAAGATAAGATTTTCATAAAATAATGTAAATAAATGAAATAATGTAAATAATTGCAAATATAATGTAAAAAACTCTTGTAACATATGGAAATCTCTGTTATTGTAAAGCCATGAAAGGCCAGGTGCTCGAAATGAAAACAAGTATGAACCAACAAATCAAGCATCAAGCAAACTATTATTATTTTTATTTTAGTTAGACGGTTAATATCCATTACAGATATTGACCTATTTAACTTGGTAAAATCTATAATGGTACGAAAACAAAAGATTCAACGAGCCATGTAGATTGCATGGCTTTTTTATTCGTTGAACCAAAAAGAGGGAACCATATGAAAAAGGGAATCAAAATCGGAATCGCAGTACTACTTACCGGCCTGCTGCTTAGCGGATGCGGAACAAACACAAAGAAAAAAGTAACGATCGGAGTTCTACAGTTGGTAACACATCCGGCTTTGGATGCAGCGCTGAGCGGTATGACAGATTATTTAAAAGCACAAGGTTATGATGAATCGCAAGTAACAATAGTCGTTAAGAACGCCGGTGGCGAAGCTGCAACAGCTGCCATTATCGCACAGCAGTTCGTTACCGATAAAGTTGATTTGATCTATGCAATCGCAACACCGGCTGCACAAGCAGCTTTCAATGCAGTTCAAGGAAGTAAGATTCCGGTTGTCTTCAATGCCGTTACGGATGCTGTTTCGGCAGGTATCGTTACCAGTAATGAAAAACCGGGTGGACAAGTTACCGGCGTATCGGATGCTGCACCACTGAATTTGCAAGTTAAACTGATTCGTGATTTACTTCCGACGGCGAAGAAAATCGGCATGCTTTACAATCTCGGTGAAGTCAATGGTAAGATCCAAGTGGATCAAGTCAAGGCGCTGGCCCCGGCTCAAGGATTCGAAATTGTTGCGATCGGTGTATCTGCAACAACCGAGATCTCCGCTGCTGCACAACAATTAGCTTCTCAAGTCGATTGTATCTATAACATTACGGATAACATGGTCGTGGGTGCAACTTCTGTTATTGTCGATAAAGCCAATGCCAAGAAGATCCCAGTCTTCGCTGCCGAAGACGGCGGAATGAGTCAAGGATTACTCGCATCCGATGGATTAAGTTACACAAAATTAGGCAAACAAGCCGGCGTCATCGTTGTTGATATTCTGTTCAAAAGCAAAAAGCCAGCTGATATCGCTGTTCAGACTGCTACGGATACCGCGCTTAGTATCAGTGCCGGTGTCGCAAAAGCGCTTAACATCACCATTCCTGAGGCGCTCAAAACGCGCGTCACGATGCTTGATTAATCATGCTTGATTTCATCTTAGAAGTACTGGCACAAGGTCTCGCTTATGGTATCTTAGCCATCGGCGTGACCCTGACCTACAAAATTCTGGATTTTCCCGATATGACGGTTGACGGTAGTTTTCCGTTAGGGGCTGTGATTGCTGCGGTGAGCCTTACCCATGGTGTGCCACCGTTAGCAGCGATGGCCTTGGCCATGATCGGAGGTGTAGTTGCCGGATATTTAGCCGGTTTCTTACACGTATATCTGAAAATCAGCAACCTTCTAAGCGGTATCTTGGTGATGACCGGCTTATATTCCATAAATCTGATGGTCGGATTAAATAAATCCAACATTCCCGTATTTAAAGTTTCTACGATTTTCACCATCGGATCTTGGCTCAAATCGTTTCCAACCGAAGTCCAACCGATCATTCAACAGTTCTATCCAATCACACTATTACTCTTATTGGTATTGATCGTTAAGTGTAGTCTGGATTGGTTTCTCAGTACGAAACTCGGTTTTCTGCTTCGTATTACCGGTGATAACCCGCAATTGGTCATCGCATTAGGTGAGGATATCGGAAGAACGAAAATACTCGGATTGACGATGTCGAATGCGATCGCAGCCCTTGCCGGATCCGTTATTATGCAATTGTTGCGTTACTATGATATCACGATGGGTAGCGGAGTGGTTGTTATCGGACTTGCATCAGTGGTTCTAGGCACAACAGTCTTCAGTTGGATAAAATCGTTCAAGATCACAACTGTTGTTGTGTTGGGTTCAATCTTTTATCGCTTATGTATCTCATTTGCGCTGGCGATGAATCTTCCACCCAGCAATCTAAAATTAGTTACAGTCATTTTGTTTGTCGGTGCCATCGTGATCAACAATGGTTCGCTCAAACAATGGTTCAGTCAACTCGGAGGAAAAGACCATGTTAAAATTGACACACATTGATAAGTGTTTCTTCAAGGGTACGGCCAATGAGACCGCGCTTTATCAAGATCTAAATATTACGATCGAACAAGGTCAATTTGTGACGGTTGTCGGTTCCAACGGCAGTGGTAAGTCCACATTTTTCAATATCATCGCCGGATCTCTTCAACCGGATCACGGTAGTATTTTGTTTGGTGGACGTGACATCGCTCATTTGGCGGAACACTTGCGCAGTAAGAAGATTGCCCGTGTTTATCAAGATCCGATGAAAGGAACAGCACCCTCACTAACGATTCTGGAGAACCTCTGTATGGCTTACAATAAAGGTAAACCGTTTAATTTAAGTAAAGGAGTCAATCCTAAATTGATTGAACTCTTCCGGAGTGAACTCGCCAATCTCGAATTAAATTTGGAAGATAAGATGAACGTAAAAGTGGGTACACTCTCCGGCGGTCAACGTCAGGCACTCAGTCTTTTGATGGCGACCCTAGTTCAACCTGAGTTATTGTTGTTGGATGAACATACTGCGGCTCTCGATCCGAAAACATCTGAACTGATTATCAATTTAACACAACGATTGGTCAAAGAAAAAAATATCACCACCATCATGGTGACACATAATTTGAAACAAGCTATCGAAGTGGGTAATCGACTGATGATGTTTCATAAAGGTCAAGTCATCCTTGATATCAGTGAACAAGAGAAACAACGTCTTTCTGTTTTGGATCTGATCAATAAATTTAATCAATTGAATTTGACGGATGAAATAAATGATACATTGGTTTTTAATTGATACCCGAATATTTCGGGTATTTTTTTATCTTATCTTATAGGAAAGTTCTTTAAAGCTCAGAAAAAAAGTGCGACATTTTGGCGCACTAAAAGAGAATTGATTTATGTATGAATCTTACGTAGTGGAAAGCGTTGTACTTTTTCTACAAAGAGTCTCTTTATAACATTTCGGACATTGCCAACGCGGAGGTTCCAGATCCCCAATTTCTCTTAAATATTCAGCTTCTTCTCCATAGCACCAATCCGGCA
>JBBRCP010000073.1:0-8666 GCA_038204785.1 Erysipelotrichales bacterium | reverse complement strand
GGTCGACCTGCTTTATTGATGTGCTTTGTACCCGCAACTTTTGAATGGGTCGCAGTCACACTTTTAGCCCCTCTGCTACTTCATATCACAATGTTGGATGCTGCGATACTCGGTGCCGTTTTGGCTGCTGTATCGCCTGCTGTCGTTGTTCCACGCATGTTGAAACTAATGGAAAGTGGTTATGGTACAAATCACAGTATCCCGCAAATGATCATGGCCGGATCGTCTGCCGATGATGTTTATGTAATCGTGCTGTTTGCGGCTTTTATGGGCATGGCAACCGGAAACGGATTCAGTGCTTTTACCTTACTGAGTATTCCCATATCAATCCTGTTGGGAATCCTGTTGGGAATCATTTCAGGTCTACTGTTGATTCGTTTATTTCGTATTGTTCATATGCGTGACACGATTAAAGTATTGGTTATTCTTAGTATATCATTCCTGTTTGTTTCCCTTGAAAGTGCCCTAAAAACAACTTTACCTTTATCAGGACTGCTGGCAGTCATGGCACTGGGTGCTACCCTCTTAAGTAAATACGAAATCTTGGCGAAACGCCTATCCGGTAAGTTCGCTAAAAGTTGGGTCGCTGCCGAATTATTATTGTTTGTGTTAGTCGGAGCCGCAGTCGATATCCGTTATATCACACATGTCGGACTCGCAGCTGTTAGTTTATTAGTTGCGGCACTTATCATGCGTATGGTCGGTGTTAATGTATGTTTGATCAAGACACCTTTAAATAGTAAAGAAAAGCTCTTTACTTCCCTTGCTTATCTTCCCAAAGCAACCGTTCAAGCGGCGATCGGCTCAATTCCATTGGCTGCCGGATTAACATCCGGTAATACGATCCTAGCGATTGCTGTTTGTTCGATCATCATCACAGCTCCATTAGGAGCTCTCGGTATCGATTTGACATACAAAAAATTATTGAGCCGATCGAATTAACCCAACTTAGTTATTGCTTTCTCACTCATCGCAAAGTAAAACCCGGAAGAGCATAACTGATACCAGTTACTTAGTTCATTCCGGGTTTTTTATCGTTTATTTGTTTTTATCCTTTATCTCGTTTATTTTTTCGGAAATATCATTCTGTGCTTCTTTGGCTTTTTCCATTAAAACACCACTGGCATCTTTGCCTTTTTCTGCCCATTCACCTGCAACGACTTTACTTTTCTCTGCAAATTCTTTGCCTTTTACACTTAGATCTTCTGAGGTTTCTTTGGCTTTTTCTGCCCATTCACCCGCAACGATTTTACTCTTATCAGCGAATTCTTTGCCTTTTACACTTAGATCTTCTGAGGTTTATTTGGCTTTTTCTGCCCATTCCCCCGCAACGACTTTACTTTTCTCTGCGAATTCTTTGCCTTTTACACTTAGATCTTCTGAGGTTTCTTTGGTTTTCTCAACAACTACCTCACTTATATCCTTGGCTCTATCGAAGACATTTTTAACTAAGTTTTTAAAATCGACCATCCATGGTCCTCCTTTCAATAATTTCTGATTAATGACTCGTTCTATGAGTGAAAACACCCTTTGACTTTGTCCTAGCAGAAATCACGAGTAACACTCTTATTCAATTCATACTCCATTATGTATCTTGTCTTCTATGTATTCATCATACATCAGAATCACTAATAATTACATCACTCTGATAACAAACTGCCACTCTAGCCGAGATTTTGACTTGTATGGTATAATAATAATGAGGTGGTTTTGGATGCAATGGACTTTTGGTACTAAAAAGAATGATACATTAAACAGTTATCGTAAAGACAAAGAGTCGGGAAGAGTGATCATTCCGATTTCTTTGGATAAATATGACGACGTTTTTGATGATTGGGATCCGTCTCCTTTTAAACTACGGGACATAGAAGATGAGTTTTTAGATTTTATTTGGGATTCAATTGAAGATATTCCTTCGCATATGGAGGTTATTTTTGAGTTCTCGATTCCACAGCCATTACACAGCGATCAAAAAGAAAAAGTACTTGTCAGTGCACTTAATCATCAATTTGATTACATGCTTCGTAAAAACAAACGGCAACGAATAAAAGATTATAAAGAAGCCCTTCGATATTTTGTGATCGGAATTCTGTTTTTCGTCATTTCATATACTCGGCCGATGGAATCTTCAAGTTTCTTTTCTCGGATCTTAAGTGATGGACTGTTTGTCGGAGGATGGTTATTCATTTGGGAGACATTTTCCGATATCTTTATTAAATCTCACAAGTTAATGGAAGACCGCCGTATCGTACAACGGTTTAAAAGAGCTGAAATACAATTTGTTCAACGGGTATAATTCATAAATTGATCGACTTCCCGTACGTAAAAGGATTCTCAAACAGTAAAGAGAGGAAGTACGCCATGGATATAACACAAAAGAAAATAGCCGTCATACTGGCGGAGGGATTTGAAGAATGCGAAGCAATTACAGCTGTCGATATTCTTCGTCGTGCAGGTTTTGTTTGTGACACGGTTGGTTTACTAAATGAGATCGTCACAGGATCACATGCTATTACAGTCAAAACAGACAAAATTTTGAGTGATGAGATTGAACAATACGACATGATTGTGCTTCCAGGAGGTCCCGGAGCTGAAAATTTGCGCAATAGTGACCCACTCATCCAATTACTGAAAAACATGGATCGAAAAAATAAATTTGTTAGTGCCATGTGTGCTGCTCCGATCGTCCTTGAAAAAGCAGGGTTACTTGACGATCATACTTACACAGTCTATCCCGGGTATGAAAAACAAATCGTCTCCACCGGTGTTTTTCAAGAAGACATCGTTGTCATCGATAACAATTTGATCACAAGTAGAGGTCCGGCGACCGTCTATGAATTTGCTTTTGCCCTCGTTGATCTACTTGGTGGTGATAGTAACGCTGTGAAAGACCAGCTGTTGTATCAACAAACATTTAGTTCAACCATGGAGGACTCATTATGAAAAAAGTCGCTGTCCTAATGGCTGAGGGCTTTGAAGAAAGTGAGATCATTATTATCGTTGATATCCTTCGTAGATCAGGACTAACCTGTGATACCTTCTATTTCAGCAAACAATTCGTTAAGAGTATGCATGGTGTTTACGTAAAAGCTGATCAACTCTTCGGTGAAGAGATCAACACTTACGACATGATCGTTCTGCCGTGCGGAAAACTTGGAGGACAGCATTTAACTGAAAACGAAGAAGTGATAAAAACAGTTCGCTATTTCAATGAAAAAAATAAATTCATCGCAGCCATTTCTACCGGTATTCCGAGCGTAGAAAAAGCGGGTGTACTCACCGGAAAGAGAGTCGCCGAGTATAGCGACTCTACCGATAAATTGAGTAATTCAAACTTCATCGATCAAGTCGTTGTTGATCAAAACATCATCACAAGTCAAGGCCCGGCAACAGCTTTCCCATTTGCTTATAAACTTGCTGAGGTCCTTGGAGAAGATACAGAAATCTTACGTGATCGAATGTTGTATACCTTCGCAGGCGGAAAATAAGTAATAATCAGCGCGATTAGTCTCAAAAAAAGTCCTCAAGTTGAGAACTTTTTTATGTACATAACATACTCTCGGTATAATTAATTATGTCCCTAACGTCGCCAAAAAGTAATAGAATCTTTTTTTTGCACAATATTGTAAGAGATTATCTTTTTTAGTAACTCGTAGTCAACCGGATTGTCCCATCGTATTTTAAACAATTGGTTGGTATGTTCATATCCGGATTTGATGATCTCATCAGAAAAATATAGGATACCTGCCCTTTCAGGTGCAACAGCCAAATGTTGCTTCGCAATACTAAAGCCGATGATATAAGTACCGTGATCTGTAAACATTGGCTGATTCCATGCAATTTTGGGGTGCAGATTGGGAAAATTTGTTATGATCCAAGTAAACACTCCTTCTATTCTGGTTCGTTGTTGTAGATTATCGATACTAGTAAGATATTCATGAAATACTTTCATGGTTTCTCTCCTTCCTCCGTCATGCACATTCAACTTCATTAAATCATACTTCTACAACTATCATGACTACTGGATATGGGTAGTATAATTCAAACGTAAGTCCGCCTTGTTGATATGATTTGTTTTTTTTGACTTGATACCACACTGTTATATGTACATTAGCGTTTTTTTATATAGTTCAAACAATCTTGTAGAGAACCTATCATCTAAGATTGATCTCAATAAACGGTTATGAATGATGACTAAATTTATTTTGAAAACATGAATTGACAAACACAAATGAAGTTAGTATACTTACTATGTAGATAGCAGGCTAACTACATTGGAGGCAACCTATGCAAAACATATCTTATTTATTAATCAAAGCATCAAGACAACTTAGAAATAAACTAGACAAGGCATTAAAGGAATTTGATCTAACAGCAGCTCAGTTTTCAGTTATAAATCAAATTAATAATTCTAAAAACCCGATCACTGCTGCTGAAATTGCAGAAACGCTTGGATCTGATCGCCCAACGATCTCAGGAATCATAAACCGGCTTGAGACAAAAGGTATCGTCATAAAAACAAATAATCCTGGCGATAAGAGATCTTCCTATTTGGAAATAGACAAGAGTTACTCTCTTTTAATAGAGGAGATTACAAGAATTACAGATGAATTGAATTCGAATATATTTTCGTTCTATACACAAGATGAGGCAAATCAACTTGAATCAATGATGCGTACACTACTCGCAAGGACCCAAGAATAATGAAAGAAAAAATTCTATTAACCGGTATATCCGGAAATGTAGGAAGTGCAGTAGTAGATTATCTAAAAAGTAAAAATATCGATTTTTTAGCAGGCGTCAGAAATGTCGAAAAAAGTAAACAAAAGGATTCTTCTATCGACTATGTATACGTTGACTTTGAAGATCCTTCAACCTTTGAGGCTGCATTAGCGGGAGTTCAAAAAGTATTTTTAGTAAGGCCTCCGCAATTGACAGATGTGAAAGGAATCTTTCAACCGTTTATTGATAAATGTAAGTTAGCCGATGTAAATCAAATAGTATTTTTATCTCTTTTAGGTGCAGAAAATAACCCGTTTCCACCTCACCATAAAATTGAGAAAGCTATTGTTGCTTCAGGAATTCCGTATACCTTTATCCGACCTAGTTTCTTTATGCAGAACTTATCAACAACACATGCCGAGGATATTAAGGAACGCAATGACCTGTTCATCCCTTCAGGAAACGCTAAAGTTAGCTTTATCGATACACGCGATATCGGGGAGATCATTGGACGTACACTCAGCGAGGAAGGTCATGAAAACAAAGCCTATACAATTACAGGTTTTGAAGCTATTACTTATTATGAGGTAGCTGCTACTATGACGAAATACCTAGGACGCAAAATTACTTACTCAAACCCACCTCTTTTCAAGTTCAGAAAAGACATGATCAAACGAGGTGCTAAAAAAGATTTTGCGACAGTAATGATGGTACTTTATCTCACCACCAAACTTGGTATGGCAAAGACAGTGACAAGTACGGCTGAAACACTGTTAAAAAGAAAGCCAAGATCAATAGATGACTTTGTTAAAGATCATCTTGAAGCTTGGCGCTAAGAAAGAGATATGATAACTCTCTGATTCCAATTTATCTAAGTATGCCTAACATATAAATGATATCTCTTTTCAATTTATTCCCTACTTTTCTAATTCATCATAATTGTTCAAGAAGTCTACCTTTAATCTGCTCGTAACTCTAACATTATGGTTAACTATAAGTCGATCTTATCTAATTACACATCCGTTGATTCATCCTGAATCATTTTCAAGAAGACTTGCACAATTTCAGGATCAAATTGCGTTCCTGAGCATCGTAATATTTCATCGATTGCTTCTTTTTTAGTGAATGCTTTGCGATAGGCACGATCCGATCTCATAGCATCATAGGTATCTGCAATTGCGATGATCCTTGCTTTTATCGAAATCTCATCTCCTTTTAACCCATTCGGATATCCTTTTCCATCCCATCTTTCATGATGCTGAAGTACATCGACGGAGATATCATAGAATTCGTTCGAAGACCCTAAAATACGCGAACCTATTTCCGGGTGTTTCTTTATTTGTTCCCATTCAGCAAGACTTAACGACTTATCACTGTTTAGTATTTTCTCATCAATACCGATCTTACCGATATCATGCATTAACCCGGTGACTTTGATTTGCTTAATCACTTCTTTATCAAGATTCATCTTTTCTGCAATGATCTGACAGATTTCGCTTACTCTTTTTGAGTGCAACATTTCTCTGTTGTTCTTCTCAAACAATGCATTCATAATCAAATTGATCGTCTCACTACGGGAACTTGAACTTTCATAAAGTTTGTTTTTATACATATTGTCTTCCGTATCTTTTAATACTTTACTGGTTTCATTCATCATATCGAGTTTAGTTTCAAACCCAAAGGAAACCGAAACCTCCAATGAAGCTACTTTTCTAAGCGATAGATATTCTTTAATTCGATAAATGATTTTATTTACTTCCGCTCCATCAGTTTTAGGTAATATGACGACGAATTCATCTCCCCCTAATCGGGCAACAATATCATCAGCACGACAAGCTTTCTTAATCGATTCTGCCACTACAATTAAAAGTTCATCTCCCACTGTATGGCCAAACGAATCATTGACCAATTTAAGTCCATTTACGTCTCCCATCAGAATCGACAAAGGAAAGTTTCGCTCTGTATCAAGTCGTTTTAATTCCTCTTCATAAAACCGTCGATTGTATAAACCTGTCAATTGATCATGATAACTTAGATATTTGATATTGTCTTGATTCTTTTTGGCTTCAGTAATATCTTGTAAAATACAGTAAGTCTTTTCAAAACTTCCATCAATTTTATGCCCGATTCGGCCTTCAAAACCAATCGTTATTCGGGTCCTATCCTTGCGTATCATATCGAATTCAGAATGAATGGATCCTAGCTTTTTGAATAGCGGAAATCTTTCTCTAAATGGTTCAACAAATTCCGGTGCTAAAAAATCACCAAACCATTTTCCAATCACTTCTTCTTTAGTATAACCAAGTATAGTTAACCATGTTTCATTAACTTCAATAAAATGACCGTTTTCATCCAATGATTGATAACCAAGTGGGGCATTATTGTAGAGGTTGGCGAGTCGTTCTTCACTTTCTTTGAGTGATAGCTCCATCTGTTTACGTTCAGTAATATTTGTTGAGATAATTTGAACACCTGAGATTTTTCCATTTCTATCAAAAATGCGAGAAAATACGCTGGAAAACCACATCTCTCCAACAGGAAGTCGGGTCATGTCTTCAAAATCCAAAGATACATCACTTTGTATTGTTTTTTGAATGCGGCTGAAATACAGTTCCGCATTTTCTTTTGGAAATAAATCAAACATTGATTTGCCGACGAAATCCTCCGGTATACCCCCCATGTTTTTTGCAGCGATGGTATTGTAAGAAATAACGATTCCCTGCGGATTATAGAATCCAATTCCAACCCCAGAAGATTCAAAAAGCGCTTTAAATCGTTGTTCGCTTTCAATCAACTTATCTTCAATAACTTTACGTTCGGTTATATCATCCACCATAACGGCGAATTGGTTTTTCTTTGGACTGTAACTATAGGTCGAATAGTATTTCCCCGTTGTTTCAAGATAATTCTCGTAATAATAAGGGACACCTGTCTGCGCTACCTTTCCAAAAATGTCGATCCAATATTGTTCGACTTTGGGCATAACTTCGGTAATACGCTTCCCAATCGACATTTCTCTGGTTACCCCTAATAGTCTTGTATAACTATCATTAATATCTAAGAAAATATAGTCAATCGGCTTCCCGTTTTCATCTTCGATGATTTCATGCAGTGCCATACCTTGTTTCGTCGAACTATAAAGTAGACGGAACTTCTCTTCACTCTCACGAAGTGCATTACCCAGAATTTTCCAATCAGATATATCCCTGGAGATTCCAAAAAGACCGATCAATTGATGATTTTCATCATAAAGTGGTCCCTTAGTACTCAAAAAAGTAGTTAATCTACCTTGTGCATCTGTCACTGATTCTTCATAGGTAATCGGTTGCTTACCTTCCATTACTCCGCGATCAAGTTCAATTACAATTAATGCTTCTTTCTTTGGAATTAAAAATGTATCATCCTTTCCAAGAATATCTGTGGAAAGTTTACCGGTAATTCTTTCGGCAGCGGCATTGAATAATAAGTATCGACCAAAAGTATCCTTTGCATAAACAGCATCGGATGTACTCATCATGATGGATTTGAGCAATGATAAATCGATATCTTTTACGTCTTCTTCATTCATACTTGTTCCCCTTTAAATTGATAATTTTCCAACGTACCTTTCACGAAATTTAAGAAATTTTTGGGATATAAGCTTGCTAATATTCTTCTATTATTAACATTATCAACTATCTATCCACTGAAATCAAGTGTTGAATAAAAGCATTCTCAAACCAGATTATTCTTATTGGACACATACCAATAAATTCAGTGTAGTTTTATTCTATATTTTGATAATTCAGGTTCCGATTTCATTTTTGAGAGTGTAAAATAAGTTGTGTGAATTCAGAATTTTGAAAAATAAAGGGACATATCTGCTAGGATAAAGTTGCGAAACAACCCAAGGAGATATGCCCATGTCCAATTCTACCTTAGATTTATTGAAATTACTATCCTCA
>JBBRCP010000072.1:0-8667 GCA_038204785.1 Erysipelotrichales bacterium | reverse complement strand
ATTTATGATATTATCGGAAGTGGACATACGAACGGTTCCTTTCAATGGTGTTTTGTCGACTACATTGTATCGGAAATTGTTTCTTATGTCCCTTTATTTTTTATTAGAGGACGTCTACCCCAACATTTATTGTAGAACCTTTTTTTATTCTCTAACAAGACAAACAAATAAAAAAAGATCCTTCGCAAACTTGGTTCCGAGGATCTTACCTATATCTTACCTATATATAGAAGGTACATGTCGATTGCGAATGATTTATTTAAACTCAATCCTTATTAGTGTGAAGCTATTGGTTTCATCAATAATAAGATGAAGCCAAACTTTTTCTGAGGGATAAATTTGAATTCATTATTTACTGAATAAAAGTGAATTCAACTAATCATCTTTTTTGTTGATACATATCGCGGCGAAGCGCTTTTGAGAATCGCTCTTGATGGGCGATTCTTTTACTTAACTGTTGACTAATAAGTAATTGAAGGAAAAGCGAAATTGAGGCTCCGAACCATACATCACTTATATAATGGGCTCCATTATTGACACGTGAGAGCGATACCGCTACACAAAGTAGAATCGCTGTCACTATAATGATCTTTTTCCTAAGGGATCGATTCGGGAAGAATCCCGCAAATCCAAAAGCCATCATACTATAGGCTGCGTGAGCTGATGGGAATGATTTCCCCGCTCCGGATAAATCAAACATGTACCAAGGTGTAAACATTGAAACCGACGTTGTATCATAGGGACGTACACGTCCACCTACTTGTTTTAGTGATTCGATAACGATCATAACAACGATAATACTGATAATCGTGATTGTTGCATTTTTAAGTGCTTCGATTTCAGAATTCGCACCAAATTGTTTTGCGACAAATCGAACACACAAAACTAGTAAACCGCTGACTCCGGCAATTCCAACCCAGATGATTGAAGGTTTAGTGATCCAAACTTCGGATATATAAAAGGAAACTGTGATCACGGTAGCTATACATAATATAGAACTGATGAGTCCCATTAATCTTCCGATCCAACGTTGTTCTAGTTTGTAGAATAGAATCATTCCTGATATAGCTCCCAAAAGATAAAGTGGAAGTAGCCCGATGATCTCCATAAATTTACTGATGCCTAGCGGTGAAGTGTTTAAATAAGCGGATACAACTTGATCATTTAGGGTAATAACGACTGTCACACTCAGCCATATCAGAAGTAATATTGTGTAAATTGTTGTTTTGTTGGTAAGTTTCATATCATTATTATATAGGGTCTAGAACTAAATTACACGGAAAAATAAATTCCTTCCTCTATTATCTTCGAAATATTTTGTTCGTTGGTATAAAATGTTTTTGGAATCGGAACTTATCTATCTAAATAATCCATATAAAAATGGATATCACGAATAAAAAGGTCAGAAATCGAATTTCTGACCTTTGATCGAAACTTATCTATATATTAGATAAACAGGGTTGTTCCAACGTTCTCATTGGAGGCAATATAGGTACCTACTCCACCATATTCAATACCATCTAACAACTCTTCTTTTTTAATCCCCATCAAATCCATACTCATTGTACATGCGATGAATTTGATTCCGACATTCTGTGCATTCTGCATCATGACTTCAAGCGGATCTACATTTTTTTCTTTCATAATCGATTTGATCATACCTTGTCCTACTCCCAACATATTCATATTGGATAAAGGTAGTTTCTTGGCACCTTGCGGCATCATGAAGCCAAACATATTCTCAATCAAATTTTTCTTTACTGGTTCATGGGTTGCTTTGCGTAGTGCATTCAATCCCCAGAAGGTAAAGAAGATTGTGACCGATTTACCTTGAGCGGCTGCTCCTTGAGCGATGATCATAGCAGCCAATGCTTTATCCAATTCACCACTAAACAGTACGATCGTAGCGTTTTCTTGGGTAGCCGTTTGAATCGAACTGAGGGTACAGTTGACCGGCTTTTTACCTTTGATGATTTCAGCGATGTATTTGTTTTTATCCGTTGTTAAGCCGACCAGTGTATGGCCGTTGGTTCTGCACCAGTTTTCCACATCCTTGGTGAACCCCGAATCGGTAGCAATAATTCGAACTGTATCTCCTTCATTGGCATCTTGAATAGCTTTATATGTTGCCATCAGTGGTCCCGGGCATTGTAATCCTGTCACATCCACAACTTTAGTTTCGCTGCTACTTTGACCTGTCGTATCATCCACTTGCGGTGTGTTACCACCTTTTGACGAATTACTTGTGTTTAACTGATAAGTAAATGACTTGTATGTGGAGTATCCACCGGATACATTATATAAATTGGTAAATCCACTGGCGCGTAATATCATAATCGCAATATAAGCCCGTAATCCAACCTGACAGTTGACGTAAATTGCGGTATCTTTACTGACTGTGATCTCAGCTAAACGATCACGTAGTTCATCGACTTCAATATTATGAGCTCCTTCGAAATGACCGGTTGAGAATTCAATCGGTGTACGCACATCCAAAAGATAAGCATTCTCGCTTACTAAATGAGCCACATCTTGAGCGTAAGCAACGCGATAAAGTTTAGCAAGTACATTTTCAGCAATATAACCTAAAATATTAACCGGATCTTTCGCACTTGAATAAGGCGGCGCATAACTAAGTTCTAAATCAGATAGTTGTGATACTTTCGCTTTTAATTTGATGGCAGTAGCGATAACATCGATTCTCTTCTCAGTCCCTTCCTGACCAACCGCTTGAGCACCCAGTATTTCACCTGTCTCAGGGTTAAAGCAAAGTTTTAAAGCGATATTGGTTGAATTCGGATAATACGACGCATGATTGGAACGATGCGCATGAATGGCTGTAACAGGAATTTTTTTCATTTCAAGTGAACGTTGATTATTTCCGGTCGAAGCGATTGTCAGGTTGAACACCTTTAGTACTGATGTACCCAGTGAACCATTGTATTGAGTATCAATTCCATTGATGATATCGGCAACAACACGGCCTTGGCGATTTGCCGGCCAAGCTAATGCGATAGCTGTATCACTTTGCGTGACGTAATCTTTTACTTGGATCGCATCACCGATGGCATACACGTCATTGACGATTTCTTTCGTTTCAGCATCCAGTGTCTGTAATTTCGATGTTGTAGCTATATGACCGCGCGGTCCTAACAAGAGTCCGGCTGTTTTAGCCAAACCATTCTCCGGTACGACTCCGATCGACAACAGGATCATGTCGGTTGATAGTAACGTTCCGCTTTCAAGTAGGATTTTTGAACCTTGTTCTGAAAAACTCTTAACACCGTCGCCGAGAATCAAGTTAATTCCGTGAACATTCAATTCCTGATGAACGATCTGGGCCATTTCGAAATCCAATGGTGCCAAGATCTGCGGCATTTTCTCAACTAACGTAACCTTGATTCCACGTTCAGTTAAGTTCTCTGCCATTTCGACACCGATGAATCCACCACCGACCACGACAGCTGTTTGCGGTTTCTTTTCAGCAATAAATTTATAAATCTTGTCCGTATCCGGGATGTTACGTAAGATGAATAAGTTAGATGCTTCTTTGATTCCTTCAATCGGTGGTTGAATAGGCTTAGCACCCGGTGACAAAATCAAAACATCATAGGTTTCGGTATAGGTTGTATCTGATTGCGAGTTGTGTACCGTAACTGTTTTATTGGCACGATCAACAGACATTACTTCGTTAAAGTTTCGTACATCCAATTTAAATCTTTCCGACATCCCTTCAACTGTTTGAACTAACAATTTTTCACGTTGTTTAATCACATTCCCAATATAATATGGAAGTCCGCAGTTAGCAAAACTGATATATTCATCTCTTTCAAACAAAATAATATGATCATCTTCATTCAATCTGCGTAAACGAGCTGCAGCGGTCGCACCGCCGGCAACTCCTCCGACAATAAGAATTTTTCTCATTTTAACCCTTTCTTTCCTCTTCAAAGAGGTCACTGATCAACTTCTGTAGGCTTTTATCTGCAATCTGATATAGATTCTCATTACCGACACGAATGCATTTTACGATTCCGGCAGCTTTTAATTTGGATAGATGCTGCGACACCGAGGATTGCGAAACATGCAGACACTCTTCCATGTAACTTACGTTACAACTCTCTTTTTGCATAAGTCCACGTACGATACATAAACGGATCGGATGTGCTAGTACTTTTAATAATTCACTTTTTTCTTGGTAGAGCTCTGTGTTATATTCCATCGTCAACCTCCTAGTACATTAGTATATTAGATTGTTCTAATATACTTGTCAATACATGCACAACGCAATTACTAAGAAAAAAAAAGATATCGGACGAATCCGTTATCTTGCTTGTGAAAACTACTCACTTATGATTCAATTTACACTTATTTGAACCGCAAGAGATGGTTACCTGACCTTTTGAAGAAGCATTTGGAGGGGAAATGAAATGATGTCAAGTGACTTGTTTTGAATGATGTAAGTTGTATTTTGTGCTACCGTACACATACAACCAATCTGCTTATTAAAGTGTAAAGGAGAAGTTTTCTTAAATTCAAGGAGGAGTAGGGGAACTTCTCCTTGAATACAAATACATTCTACATTTAATTTGTGGCGAAATTATGAAGACGATGTGACAATTTGGCGAAAAAATACCATTCGTGAGAATGGTATTAAGAATCAATCATTTTCGACTTCGTGTTCTTCTTCCTTTTCGTCGTCTTCTTTTTTATTATCTTCTTTTTCTTCAACTTCATCTTCGTGATCATCTTTGATACTTGCGGTAGAGATTGGGGTAGGGACAACAGCTGTCTGCTGTGTTACTACAAGTTTGATGATTTGAAGTTCTGCAACCTTGCCTGAGGCATCTAGTTTCACTTTGATATAACTACCGACACCGACATTAGCGAATGAAGTGCCGACAACAGCCCCAGTTGATGAATCAATGACTGTAATAACAGCATTGTCTGATAATGTGAACGTAGTTAGTTTTCCACTTAACACATACGGGTTGACCGTTGTGGTCGTGTTTGTCGATGTGATCGGTTTAGTACTTCCGGTAATTGTATCTACTGTGCTCGTCGTTGAGGAAGTTGATTGGTTCGCTCCCATTGTTGCGATTTCAAATGTAATGGTTCTTCCGTTGATAACGGTAATTTTCCCATACAGTACATTTGTCTGAGCGACAGGAGTAGTTCCGGTATGAGGTAATGTGATCGAAGCAGATGAGGCAGTATCGACTACTCCTGTTGATCCTCCTGCTACACTCGCATACTTAGCTTGAGTCGCCGATGTTGTAGCGTCATTTGCGACCGCAACCCCATATAGAGTAACTTTAGTGGCTGAACTTGTAGCGTCTGTTGCCAAAGCTGTACTAGCTGTAGTTTTTGTCGCCGATGTGCGCGTACTATCGTCGTTGGCCGTATTGATTAGACTAGTCTCGCTTTCTTCCGAAGCTAAACCCAGCAATTTGTTAACTGCTTTCGTTGAACATCCACCTAATAGTAGTAAAGATAAAACAATAACGATGGGGGTTAATAATTTCTTTCGGGTCATAATGACAGCCTCCTGTTTTTAGTTATTCTTCAGTTTCATTTAACTGTTATCCGGCAAGTGGATTATAGGTATATATGTGATATAGTTACATATTTGCACATATTAATCTATTTATCTCACTATAATCAACTAGATTGCACAAGTCAATTGATATGTTCTCAATCACATAAAGCCACACAGAATTTACACATTGAGGGGAAATCTATTTAAGTGAGTTCATCAACCAGAATAAATACATTCCATTGAGTGATTTTCGTTGAACTGAGCTGCGAGAGTTAAAAAAACAGTAATTTCAGTGTTCGAGAAATTGCTGTTCATTTTTAGTTTATTTTTTAGTCTTCCATGCAATCTAATCTTTTTTCGAAGTAGAACCAGTTCATTATATAGAAACCCGTTAATAAAGCAATATTTGTGGCTTCCATTGTTGTGATGTCATGAATTATAACAGTTGTAAGTAAATTCAGAATAATACTTCCGGTCATGTAGATACGATTCCATCGAATGCCTTTTTTCTTCATCCGTATCATCTGACTTCGCACGGTGAGCGCACCAATCGCTATGAATAGCGAAGTACTGATCATACTAATATAGAGTGTTATTGAGATTGCCGGATCGGTTGTGCTGTCAGTAAGTGCTAGTAAATAGAGTACTGTGAGCACTGTATTAGCGAATGATTGTAAAACAAGCAAATAGTTCACATAGAAATAGAACCACTTGACTGGTTTAGAACTACGCTTGCATTTTTCTTTGAATTCTTTTGATAGATTCATTTATTTCTCCGAAACTTCAGGTGAATTGCTTAACCAAAAGTAATAGTTCTTCCATCGTCTTGACGGATAATATATAGTTGCTTTCCAAGAATGGAATTGATAAGCGAATATAGTCTGGCAGTATCACCGGCTTATGAAGTTTTACACAGAAAGTTGCTTCATCCATTGCGTGACCTCCTTCTTTCGCTGACATAACGATGCTTACTTTCGATAGTGAAGCCAACATTTTACTGGTTCGCTCAATATCGGATTTCAACAAAGGTGCTTGGATCGGAGGCATTGCACTGATCAAAAGGTTCGGATGAACAAGTAAGTTTCGTTTGACACTTTCTTGTAAGGTATCCGATATAAATGATTTGAATAGAGGTTGGTTTAGAATGACAATACCGGGTTGTTGGATCGAATGCAACGAAATCTGCACCGATGTGTCTAATGGATTATCAAATCCCGAAACGATCGTATATCCTTCTTGTGCTAATTTGCCCGCAAGAATTTTACTTTGAACGATCTCTTTTTCATTAGCGCTTCTGCTTCCGACAATGGTGATTTTTATTGTATTACGACGTAAAAGAGTTAAATTACCACAGGCATAAATAAACAGCGGAGCATCCTCTTTTAAATCTTGTATCAAGGATGACGGATACTCTTCATCGAATCTACTGATAATTTTTGTTTGCGGCAATAATTGAGAAAAGGCAGTTGCTGTTTCTCGTTGCATCATCAGCAGTGTTTGCGGAAAGTTTCGAATAAAACGTGAAGCCGGAAAGTATTTGAAATAGAACTCACTAATATGTAGTAGTTCGTGAAACCGTTCATAATTTACTTCGAGTCTTACCTTTTCATGGTCTTGAACAAGTCGTTCAAGGATCTGTAAATTGATTGCGATCTCTCTATTTCGTTGATAATGGTTCACAGTAATACTCCTTAGTCCTTCTATGATTATACTCAACAGAGGTCAAGGTGTCACTTATGACTATCAGATGCTTTTTTCATCTGTGTAATTACGCAATGTTTTTTCTAACATTTCCTGCATCCATTCTACCGCCGGTTGAGGGCCTAATAAACGAATCTTATCATCAAACTGAAACATCCAAGCTAAAAAAGTCGGGCTCATTACCACGGGCACAGTGATTCTGAAATGGTGTTCATCCATTTTCACAATAATGACATCATGACCGAAACGATCGATAACAACACCGATCAGACTATTATCAAATTGCAGGGATACGATCATATCTTCACCGCCATACATATTAAAGATCTTCGCACTGTATTTCATAACATCAAGATCTTCCGGTACTTTTTCAAAACTGTCATCAAGTACTTTTACGTCGACCATCTTATCGATTCGGAAATGAACGTAATGTTTGTATTTTTCGTTGTATGTGACCAAATAATAATTCTCGTCGTCCCAACACATAAAACTAGGAGTCACATTATATGATTCACCATTCTTTTTGAATTTGCGTTCTTTCTGAAGATTATAATCAAAATATTTGAACGAGATCCTATGCTTGGTAGCGATCGCATAATGCAACATATCAACACTATAATAGATACTCTCATTTCCTATCTTTAATCGATTAGTCACATAGACTTGTCGAACCAATTGTTTGGCCGCATGTTCACTGGTCAAAGAATTGATTTTACGGATCAGTTCTTCACTTTTTTTCTGAGTGATGAACTTCGAATATTGCACCGCATCAATCATCAGTTTTAACTCCGGTAATTCAAACTCACGGCTTCCGATAAAATACATATTTCGCTTTTCACGGCGACAGATAATATCTAGTCCATACTCTTGTAAGAGTTCGATATAGTCGTAGATACTCTTTCGTTCACTGTTCAAACCCATTCTTTTTAGTTCATCCATGATTTCTTGAACAGTTATCGGATGATCCTCATCTGTTTTTTCCTGCAGTATCTGCATAACATACAGTAACTTGAGCTTACTTTTCCCCTGATTTTCCATTGATTATTCCCCTTAATCTCATTGCTTTCATTGTACAACCGTATCCAACCTGACGCAATACGCGCGACCCATGGATCGTGTAAAATAGGTGTGGAATTGAAAAAAGCGATAACTCCTCGTAAAATAATGTTTGGAACACCAGAACTCTAGAAAGGAAATTATCGCATGACTATTTTAGCACAATTTCAAACGGAAAGCATGGTGAAAAAATGCTTTGAAACAATGTTGGATCTATTTCGCCAAACCAGCGCACCGATGTACGGGGTTTATTCACTTCACAATTACACATCGCTGATGGAATCCCTTTCGGATGCCGTGCGTGCGCTTTCGCTCCAACTTCTGCGCGAAGAAATCGAAACCATCGATCGGGTTTTTCGAAATAGCCCATA
>JBBRCP010000071.1:0-8974 GCA_038204785.1 Erysipelotrichales bacterium | reverse complement strand
GGAGATACTCTTAAACGAACAGTCAAGCTGTAGGGAGAAATAAAATTCCACACTCCGTTCCAATGAGTATCTTAAGGCATAGAACAGTAAGAAAGGAATACTCAGGCGTTGAATAAGCCTGACTGTATTATAAAAGGAGAATCCGCATGAAAAACCATCACTTACGCCGTTTGATTGTGATTGCTGTGATAGCAGCAATTTACACTGTTATCAGTTTAGCACTGGCTCCCATCAGTTTTGGTGCGATCCAAATCCGAATCGCTGAAGCATTGACACTACTACCGGCCCTTTCTTTTTTAGGTGTTTACGGTGTAACTTTAGGGTGCTTTATCACCAATTTGGTAGGAGTATTTACAGGGGTAAATATCCTTGGCTTCTGGGATGTGATTTTCGGAACACTTGCGACACTGATTGCAGCACTGCTTACTTATAAATTCAGAAAGATCCGTTTCAACGGTTATCCGATTCTTTCCGCTTTCATGCCGGTAGTTGTCAATGCGGTGATCATCGGTGCTGAATTGACCTTTATCTTGGCTCCTTCATTTACACTTGGCTATTTCACTTTATTTGCGCTTGAAGTCGGGATAGGAGAATTTTTAAGTTGTTTCATTCTTGGACTTCCGCTATTGAAACGCTTTGAAAAACTGAATCTGCTTACATCGATTGAATAACTTATCTCATATAACTAACTAAAAGAGTTAAAACCGAACAAGATCGATTTTAACTCTTTTTATAACTTTTATTTGATTACTTCAACAGATACATCCCCAATACTCACTTTTGCGTCGCTCCACGTACGGACACCGACACTTCCTTCAGTGAATGTGCTGTCTTTGAAATTCATGACGATAACACCATCGACTTTAATAACATGCTGGTCACCAATAACTGATATCTCGATATCATGCGGTGCTTGGGGATTAAAACTAGGACTTACAGTCGTCATTGTTGTGGTAATAAAAGCAGCTCCTTCTTTACCATCGACTACTTTACGAATCAAAAATCGATTTCCAGCTCCTGGATCAAATTGAAAACAATAACCGGATATTGCTGAGTTTTCTGTTGCACGGTAATACGTACCATATCCACCCGAGCCCGATAGATAAACCGCATTCATTTTAATATCATAATCCGTTCCGTTTGTTCCACTGAAGATGGCTCTACTCTCACCCGCTTTTGTGGTAGTTAAAATACCATCTTTAATGATCCAGTTTCCCATTAACAATTTAAAGTTATCGGCGTTATCAAAAGTACTTTTGAACAACAAGGTGTTATCCGTTAGGGTAGTCGATGCACATCCAACCTACATTTCTCCATTCGCGTCAACTGCCCAAACCATTGAACTAATGGATGAATTATTTGAAGATCCTTGATTCAATAAACCCGCATCTATCAAAAATTGAGCGCCGGTTGTTCCATTTGGATCAAATGAATTATCAGTCATTTGATAATAAGTGTAAATCCGTTTAAGGGTAGCCGAATTAGAAAGACATACTGTATTTTTAGCGACTGTCACCTGATTCATAATCGATGGAAACAAGATCAAAGTAAGAATTGCAAGGATGGCAATGACAACGATAAGTTCGATCAACGTAAAACCACTTTTAGTTTTCACATTACGTTTTAAACGATATGGACTCATACCTGCTTCTCCTTTTTGTTTCAATGGTATTCAAACAACCCACTAAGAGTTGTCTACACTCATG
Organism: Erysipelotrichales bacterium; assembly: GCA_038204785.1. Taxonomy (GTDB): domain Bacteria; phylum Bacillota_I; class Bacilli_A; order Erysipelotrichales; family Erysipelotrichaceae; genus GWE2-51-13. Next base: position 7,268 of record JBBRCP010000071.1, on the reverse strand, counting down.
TTTATCTCTATCTAAACTTATAATACAGTAAGCATGTGTGCTAATCAAGTGCTTCTTAACGGGTTCAAATTCACTTAATAGATGATCGACATCAAATATAAAAGTACGGATTATTACTTTTTTTTGTTAGTAGGATGCTTTTTCAAGTCCTTCACTCATTGTTTATGTAGCTTCAGAAGTTACGATATGTTCTGGAAATTTTTGGCTTTTAGGATCACATACATACTCATGATCGTCGCAAATATAATCGGAAACCCGATTTATGAATGATTCTCGGCCCGGGATTCCAATATCACTACGATGTTCGAAACCAACAAGTTCAAGTAACTTTTTTACTGATTGAAAATCATTGATACTATACAGTACGATATCTAGATCAATGATCGGTTTTGCGTAGCACCCTTTTACACCAGTACTACCGACATGTTCCATGGATCTGAGGTACTTGTGTAGAAGTGAATCAACATATCACTGTCAGCGCTCAACTTGTGCTGCAAATTTTCACGATAAGCAATGACGATTATCTTTCTATGATCGTTACTTATATTGTTTTTTTGACTTGTTGCGAGCGACCGACGATCTTGGTTGCCAGAGTACGTGGGATCAATCGTAGGAGTCCGACAAATGCTAGATTACCGATACCTGCGACTGCGATTGCTTTATTATTTGCTAAAGAAACTAATCCGATTCGACACACTTCTTTGGCATCCATCATCAAAAGATTCTGAAAGAACGAACTTTTTGTACCGGCTTCAAGAAAGAACGCTGTTTTCGTCGGTCCGGGACAAAGTGCACTCACATGGATATTATCATCGATCAGTTCTTCATGAAGGGCTTCGGTAAGTGATAAAACATAGGCTTTACTGGCATAGTATTCCGCCATATAAGGACCCGCAACATATCCGGCAATCGAAGCGACATTCAAGATATTACCTCGTTTGAACAGCTTCATCTGTCCTAAAAAGGCGTGTGTCAACAAAGAAAGTGCTGACATATTCACTTGAATCATTTCTTCCATGCGTTTCTCACTGATGACGTCAAATGACCCAAAAGCGCCGAACCCAGCATTGTTGATCAATGTTTCCACAAACATTTCCTGCTGCTTGATTATGTTGATTAATCGTTGAACCTCGTTTGCGTTCGCAAGGTCAATCGGAATCACTTCGATTTGAATTGGATATCGTGCTAATAATTCACTTTTTAATTCTTCCAAGCGATCTGCACGACGTGCAGTAAGTATCAGATTTTGACCTAAAGCAGCACTTTGACGAGCAAACTCTGTTCCGAGTCCGCTCGAAGCACCGGTAATCAATGTCCAAGTTTCCATTGTGTTTCCTCTCATGTTGATTGATGTTTCTTCGTATGTATTTGTATGTCAATGATGATTCTTGAAACATTTATCGCAATAACCCAACACTTCCAAGCGATGATTGATGATATGGAAACCCTTTTCGGGAAGTGTTACACTTTCCGGAATCGGACATTCGATCAGTTCGATGCGCTTATGACAATCGATACAGATCGCATAATGGGTATGACGATGACGTTCAATTTCGTAGACGGCTTCCGAAGAATCAAAATCGGTCGTTTTTATGATTAAGTCTTCTTTTTTAAAACTTTCCAAGATTCGATAAACTGTCGATAACCAGATACTTTTCTCATTGGCTAGTTGAGCGAATATTTCACGGGCACTGAGTGGTTTCTCACTCGCTGCCAGTAAAGTTACGACAGCTTGACGTTGACGCGTCTTTTTTAATTGTTTCGGCCAATCGAACTCACTCATGAGATCACCGCCTTTCGGATACCGCGTTTGATTGGTAATAGTAAAACAAACGTGAATACACCGATTAAAACGATGGCTCCTCCTGGTTTAACAGAGAGATAGTAAGAGAGAGACAAACCGCTAATAGTAAAGAAGAGCGCAAAAGCAATCGACGTAAAGAGTGTCGATCGGTAGCTCTTCGCTACCTGCATTGCACAGGCAACGGGTAAGACCATCAAGGATGAAACGATCAGTGCACCTACTGTTCGCGCAGCCACACTGACGGTAACCGCTGTCATGATCATGAATACCACATTCACCAGATTCACATTAACACCGGATAGTTTAGCAGCCGATTCATCAAACGTGATATAAAATAACTCTTTATAGAGCAGGATAAACAATCCCACCACGATCATGGATACGATCGTGATCAAGATCAGTTCAAAATCAGTTACTGCAACAATACTCCCAAATAGAAATGTATTAAAGTTAGCCGCGTTTTTTACGAATCCCGAAAAAATACCCGCTAGACCGATTCCCAGCGACATTATAACAGCAATCGCTATTTCGGCGTAATCGGGTAGTTTACGACGTAAATAATCAATTGAAAGCGCACTCGCTGTACAGAAAATAATGGCAGAAGCGATCGGATTGATCCCGCTGATCAAACCGGCTGCAACACCGGCTAATGATACATGAGACAGAGCATCCCCGATCATCGACATGCGTTTCAAAACGATCACCAGACCGATACAAGGTACCATAACAGCAACCAATATCCCGACTAAAAGAGCTCGCCGCATGAATTCATATTGAAATATATTTCCCATCAGTTGTCTCCTTGAAGATGAAGATGTACGTGCCGATGACGCAGTTCTTCTTCGACTTGATCCTTATCCAGTTCGATTAAGGTTGCTTCTTCCAAACAGAAAATACGATCCACATAATCTCTGGCCATCGCTAAATCATGAGTGATTAAGACAATGGTGATACCCTTATTCACATTGAGATCTTTGAGTATTTCATAAAATTTACGAGAAAAGTCATTATCCAGGGCACTTGTCGGTTCATCCAATAATAACAATTCAGGTTGATTCATAAGGGCTTTCGCCAACATGATGCGTTGTTGCTGACCCCCTGACATTTCGGAGATTTGAGTATTCGCATACTTAACCATACCGACTTGCTTGAGTGCACTTATTGCCTTCTCGCGATGTTGCTTACCGGGACGTTTGAACCATCCGATCTCACCGATACATTCAGCTAACACGATCTCCATGGCAGTCGCCGGGAATGAAGAATGCAGATTCCCCGCATTTTGAGCCACATAAGCAATCTTCGTTGTATTCTTTAGTACCTTTCCCTCATTATCGAATAACGTCACACTACCGGTTTGTGGTTGCATCAAGCCGGCCAATAAGCGCATCAGGGTACTTTTACCGGATCCGTTAACTCCGATAATTGCTGTGAAATCACCTTGATTTACAGAAAAATCTGTTTCTTCGATAACACACATATTTTGGTAACAGTAACTCACTCGTTTGACTTCGATTTTTTTCACTGTGTTTCCTCCTATTTGAGTGCTTCGGATAATAGACTCAAATTGTTCGTCATAACCGAAAGATAATCTGCACCCTGATCGATCTGACTCTGTGATAATCCTTCCAGTGGATTCAGAATCGCAATTTTTGCGCCAGTTGCTTTCGCAATCACTTCTGCGATCTTCGAATCACCGGCTTGTTCATAAAAAATGGTCGTCACTTTATTGGTTTTGGCTAATTCAATAATCTTCGTCATCGCTTCACTGGAGGGTTCATCATAAGACAGTACACCGCTTGAATAGATCTGTTTGAGTCCATAAGCTTCCGCAAGATAAGCGAATGCTGCATGAGTCGTCACAAATACATTCTTTGTTGCCGTTTTCAGTTGCGTTTTGAACGTATTGTTTAAAGCATCGAATTGAGTCGCGTATTTATCATAATTAACTGCATAATCGGCTGCATTACTCGGATCAGCCGTTGAGAACGCATCCGCAATATTTTTAAGCATGATCTTCGCACGTTCAATATCCAACCAAATATGCGGATCTGTTTGCGATTCAGTTGATATTATATCGATATTTTTACTCAACGTAACCATAGTTAGATTGGGATTATTAACTGTTTGTTTGAGTTTATCCAACCACGGTTCCAAACCAAGACCATTAACTAAGAGTAAGACCTTTTTTTGCAGTAGAATCATATCGTCGGAAGTTAGCTCATAATCATGTGGTTCTTGCGCTCCACTTACCAAATTAGTGATCTGAACATGATCGCCACCGATTTTTTTCGCAAAATCGTAAATCACATAGAAACTGGTGACCACCTGCAATTTGGAGGTGTTGATAGTGGTTGATTTACATCCCCCCAGCAGTAATCCAACTACTAATAAAAGTACAATTAATTTCTTCATAGTCCCTCCATATGCAAATGATTCGCATTTGCTTATAGTATACCCCTATTCACAACTACGTTCAACTCAGATGAAAAAAAAGAACCTTAGTTAGGTTCTACAAGTTTAGCTAATTTAAGTATCGTATTGAAATTACGCGATGTACATGATTGATTTACTTGTTTCTCAATCAACAGATTTGGGAAGGAAGTCGCACTATCTGTTGGTTGACTGACACTGAATAAAACACTGTCCTGTACCTGCCGGACATGGATATGAGCCAAATGTTTAGGCATCGTTTTTTTAAGTGACGGATCCGGTGTTGCGAGGAAAGTCACATAAGCAACTTCTTCATCTTTCAGATCAGCAAACAAGTTAGTTTCGGCGATCCTTTTGATTTCGGAGCTATCAAGTAAGATCCATTCGCACGTAAAACCGAGTTTCTCTGTTAAACCCTTTTCGATACTTTCGTTGACGACGCTCTTGTCTTCGTTCCACTCCAACATCACATTGCCAGAATTCATAACGGTGAAGGCATATTTCGCTCCAAGTTCAAGACAGATTTCTTTGAGTCTGTCCATTGAAACACGATTTTTCGGTCCCAGGTTTACAGCTCGTAATAAAAGTACGTAATTATATTTTTTCATGGTCAAAACCACCTCCTGCGTTTAAAGAATACCAACATAAGAACCGCGATCACAATCATCACGACCCATAAGATCGGATAACCGAGTCGCATACTAAGTTCAGGCATAAATTTGAAATTCATCCCGTAAACACCGGCTAAGAATGTGAGTGGAATAAAGATCGTTGATATGATCGTCAGTACTTTCATGATTTCATTCATTCGATTACTGATACTTGATAAGTAGAGATCCATCAGTCCCGATAATAGTTCGCGATATGTTTCAGTCGTATCGATGGCTTGGTAGATATGATCATAAACATCCCGGAGATATAGTTGGGTTTCGGGTAAAATCAGATGGACATTATCATGATTGATACGTGACAATACTTCACGAAGCGGCCAGATAGCTTTATGCATGTATAATAAACTCTTTTTGAATTCACGCATCGAATGGAGGGTAGAAATATCCGCTTTCCCCAGCAGTTCTTCTTCACCGGCATCGATTTCTTCACCCAATCGTTCCAACACATCGAAGTACCCATCAACGATCGCATCAAACAGATTATAAAGAAGATAATCGGCACCTCTGCTTCTAAGTGGAGATCCTTGGGTTTGAAGCCGAGTTCGAATCGGTTTGAATACATCCCCTTTTGTTTCCCCGAAGGTGATGACGACACGATCTAAAAGTAATACTGATATCTGTTCAAAAACAATTTCATCTTGATTATAATAGATCATCTTCAAGACAAAATAGGTGTAATTCTCATATTCCTCGATCTTCGCCCGTTGGTTGGGAACCAATATATCCTCAATAATCAGCGGATGAATCTTATAGGGTTCACAAATCTCATTGATTACTTTCGCATCACTGAGCCCGTCAACATTGATCCATGTGATAAATTGACCTTCAGGACTTTGATGGTTTTTCTTACTATAGTCCGCATAACTACATTGAATCACCGATTTTTCATTATATAAATAGACTTCGGATTCAGAACTATTTTTTTCCACTCGCTTTGATGGACTGCTTTTTGTTTTTCTTTTCATCGTTGTGCTCTTTCTCATACAGCAGAAGCATGGCGAACTTCATCAATGACTGCTTGTGCTACACAATCCGCTACCCTTTCGTCAAACACATCAGGCAGGATATAATCATCTCTGAGTTCTTCCGTTGCGATCAGCGCAGCCAATCCTTCGGCAGCAGCCATTTTCATACGTTCACTGATCTGCGGTGCTTTCGCTGCCAATGCCCCTTTGAATAAACCAGGGAAAACCAGTACATTATTAACTTGATTTGGGTAATCCGAACGTCCGGTTCCTACGATTCTAACTCCGGCTTGTTTCGCTTCTTCATAGGTGATTTCCGGTTCTGGGTTGGCCATTGCGAAAATAACGGCATCTTTCTTCATACTGTGTGCCATTTCGACACTCACAAGATGCGGTGCAGATACCCCTACAAACACATCACTTTCAGCGAGTGCTTCCGCTAAACTGATATGACGTTGATCAAGATTCGTAATCAAAGCGATCTCATCCTGTAGAAAATCTGAATTTTCTTTCAAATCTTGACTGACGATGCCGAATTTATTAAACCCATAGATCGTTTTAAATCCATAATCATGAAGCAATTTTATGATCGAACTACCGGCAGCTCCGGTACCACTGACACAGATCGTCATGTCTTCCTTACATTTACCTGTCAAACGCATTGCGTTGATGAGTCCGGCCAATACGATAATGGCAGTCCCATGTTGATCATCATGAAAGACAGGGATCTTCATCGTCTCTTTGAGTTTACGTTCGATCGTAACACAGCGTGGAGCTGAAATGTCTTCTAAATTGATGCCTCCAAAACTAGGAGCCAAAGCACTCACAATACGAATGATTTCATCCGGATCTTTGGTATCTAAACAAATTGGAATCGCATTCAGACCCGCAAACCGTTTGAACAAGGCCGCTTTCCCTTCCATAACAGGCATCGCCGCTTTAGGACCGATATCCCCTAATCCAAGCACAGCTGTTCCGTCTGTAATAACAGCGACTGTCGAGTTGACCCACGTCAGTTCATCCATCAAACTTTCATTCTCTTTGATGGCTAAACAAGCAGCCGCAACTCCCGGTGTATAAGCCAACGCCAAATCACTTCTGGAATTCAATGGACTATGAACTTCGACACGTATTTTAACGCGCAATTCTATATGTTTGATCAGTGCTTCTTCATAATTGGATGCCATCTTGATTACCTCTTAGTTCTATGGAATAAGTTTATCACATTTCCCCCGAATCAAAAAGAAATCCGCGGAATTGATCGTGTAAAATAGGTGTGGAATTGAAAAAAGCGATAACTCCTCGTAAAATAAGGTTTGGAACACCAGAACTCTAGAAAGGAAATTATCGCATGACTATTTTAGCACAATTTCAAACGGAAAGCATGGTGAAAAAATG
>JBBRCP010000070.1:0-9128 GCA_038204785.1 Erysipelotrichales bacterium | reverse complement strand
TGGTTTAGTTGAACGTACCGTTGGACCGGTCCGTCAAGCTTTGAAGGATGCCGGTCTTACAAAGAATGACATTCATCAAGTATTATTGGTCGGTGGTATGACACGTACTCCGGCAGTTCAAGAAGTCGTTCGCAGAGAATTAGGTAAAGAACCGAACAAGTCAGTGAATCCGGATGAAGTTGTCGCTATCGGTGCAGCCATTCAAGGTGCTGTTATCGGTGGAGATGTTAAAGATGTATTGTTGTTGGATGTCACACCATTATCCTTGGGTATTGAAACCATGGGCGGTGTTATGACGACCCTCATCAGTCGTAATACGACAATTCCTACCTCAAAGTCACAAGTATTCTCAACAGCTGCCGACAATCAACCGGCTGTCGATATCAATGTTCTTCAAGGTGAACGTCCGATGTCCAAAGACAACAAGACGCTGGGTCTGTTTAAACTTGATGGTATCGCTCCGGCGCGCCGTGGTATTCCGCAGATCGAAGTCACATTTGACATCGATGTTAACGGTATCGTCCATGTTTCAGCGTTGGATAAAGGAAATAACAAGAAACAATCGATCACCATTTCCAATTCATCAGGATTGAGTGATGCCGAAATCGAACGTATGGTCAAGGATGCCGAGGAACATAAAGCTGAGGATGATCGTTTGAAAGAAGAAGCAGAACTCAAAAACAAGGCAGAACAATTCATCCATCAGATTAATCAGACGCTTGAAACCGAAAATGCCAACGTCAGTGCCGAGCAGAAAGCTGAAGTTACCAAACTTCGTGATGAACTGCAGACAGCATTGAATGAAAACGACATAGCAACCTTAAAAGACAAATTGGATGCACTTGAAAAAGCAGCTCAACAAATGTCAGAAGCCATGTACCAACAGCAGGATCAACAAGCACAGCAAGAACAAGGTCAGCCGAAAGACGACAATGTTTACGACGCTGATTTCAAAGAGAAGAACTAAATCACAAGCCTAGGAGCATCCTAGGCTTGCCTTACGGAGGAAGCTATGGCAGAAAAAAGAGATTTATACGAAGTTTTAGGGGTCAAAAAAGACGCTACGGAAGCTGAAATAAAAAAAGCTTACCGTACGTTAGCGAAAAAGTATCACCCTGATAATCAGGATACCGGTGCTGAAGCCAAGTTCAAAGAAGTACAAGAAGCGTATGAAAACCTAACTGATCCGCAAAAGCGTGCCAGTTATGACCAATTCGGTCATGCCGGCATGGATGGTGCAGGGAATGGACAAGGTTTCGGCGGTGGTTTCGGTGGTTTTCAACAGGGTGGTTTTGAAGATCTGAACGATATCTTCGGCTCTTTTTTCGGTGGCGGTTTCTCAAATTCGCAACGTCAGACGACGGGACCGCAAAAAGGTCAAGATCGTTTGATGCAGATGAAGATCGATTTCATGGAAGCAGTCTTCGGTAAAGATGAAAGTATTCAATTGGATGTCGACGAAGTATGTACTGAATGTATGGGTAGTGGAGCTAAAAACAAAGAAGACATCAAAGTATGTCCGACTTGTAATGGTCGCGGAAGTGTTCAGACACAACAACGGACACCCTTCGGTGTCTTCCAATCGACCGGCGTCTGTCCGGAATGCCAAGGCACAGGCAAGAAGATCGTTAATAAATGTACGAAATGCCATGGTAAAGGGTATGAACACAAACATGTGACAGTTGACGTTAAGATACCCGCTGGTATCCAATCCGGTCAACAGTTACGCGTTAGCGGAAAAGGCGAACGCGGAAGAAACGGCGGACCTAACGGCGATCTGTTTATTGAAGTGCTCGTAGCCAAGCATAAACATTTCCAACGTGATGGAAAAAATATCTATATCACAATTCCAATCTCGGCAATCGATGCGACTTTGGGGTGTAAAGTAGATGTTCCGACAGTCTATGGAGATGTGGAAATGACGATTCCGGCCGGAACTCAGCATGGAAGTCAATTCCGACTAAAGAGTAAAGGTGTCAAAGACATCAGATCCAACGTTGTCGGCGACCAGTTTGTCGAAGTGAAAGTGGAAGTCGATGATAAGCTTAGCCGTGAAGAAAAAGAAGCCTATGAAAAGTTACGTAAATCGCGTACGAAAGAAAGTGCTTTCGATAAATTTAAGAAAACATTTAAGTAACAGTGTTCTGTTACTTTTCTTAAAAACCAGATTTAGCAGTCAAACAGCTCAAGTGCCAAATTGGAGGTGATCCTATGAGCTTTGATCAATTTACAGAGAAGTTACAATCGATTTTGATGAAATCCGTTCAGTTGGCCCAGACATACCAACATGCTGAAGTAACGACAGCGCATGTTCTCAAAGAAATGCTGGAAGATGATGTTGTAGATGGTTTATTGAAACGTATCAATGTCAGTAAAACCGACATGCTTGCGATCGTCGAAGCCGGGCTTTTACGCTTGGCAGTTCAGTCGGAAAGTACGCAACCAACGCTTTCAAGAGAACTGAATCAAAGTATCTTGGATGCCCAAAATGAAGGTCACAAACAAAACGAAACGTACTTAGGTGCCGCTACGCTTTTTATCGCGTTGCTGTTTAATTCGCACTCCGTAAGTAAACAGATCGTTGAGCACTTCAACTTGAATCGTAAGCAATTACAACAAGCGCAACAAGCCAGAATGCAGGGTCAAAAGATCGATTCTCCCGATAGTGAGAATCAGATGGAAGCACTCAATAAATACGGACGAGATCTGGTTGAAGATGTTAAGAGCGGAAAGATGGATCCAGTCATCGGTCGTGATGAAGAAATTCGTCGCGTGATCCAGATATTATCCCGTAAGACCAAAAACAATCCGGTTCTGATCGGTGAGCCGGGGGTCGGTAAGACGGCCATCGTTGAAGGATTAGCCTGGCGTATCATGAAAGGTGACGTACCGTTCGGTCTTAAAGAGAAAAAACTGATCGAACTGGATATGGGTGCTTTGATTGCCGGGGCTAAATACAGAGGTGAGTTTGAGGAGCGTTTAAAAGCTGTTTTAAATGAAATTAAAGCCGCCAACGGTGAAATCATATTATTCATCGATGAGATCCATAACTTAGTGGGTGCCGGTAAAGCCGAAGGTGCCATGGATGCGGCAAACTTACTAAAGCCAATGTTAGCACGCGGTGAACTCCGTTGCATCGGTGCAACGACCTATGATGAGTATCGGAAGAATATCGAAAAAGATAAAGCACTGGAACGTCGATTCCAAAAGATCCAAGTCGATGAACCAAGCGTTGAAGATACAATTTCAATTTTACGAGGACTCAAAGAACGTTTTGAAACACATCATGGTGTTCGTATTCTGGATGAAGCGATCCTCGCAGCAGCGACGCTTTCACAGCGTTACATCACCGATCGGTTTTTACCGGATAAAGCCATTGATCTGATCGATGAAGCATGTGCTTCGATTCGCGTTGAAATGGATTCGATGCCGCAAGAGCTGGATGAGATGACACATAAAATCATGCAGTTGGAAATCGAAGAAACAGCTCTTCGAAAAGAGACGGATGAACGTACAGTTGAGCGCTTGGAAGAACTTCGAAAAGAACTGGCTGATTTCAAAGAGAAAAAAGACATTCTCTATAGTAAGTGGCAAGAAGAGAAAACAGAACTCGATGCGTCAAAAGCCTATATGGAACAACTAGAAAAAGCGAAGTTGGATCTAGATAAAGCACAAAATGAAACACGTTATGAAGAAGCAGCTAAACTTCAATATGAAACGATCCCGAATCTTGAAAAGAAGATCCGAGAAACAGCTGATCGTAAGAAAGACGATGCAATGATTCAAGAAATCGTCGATGAAGATCTGATTGCTAAGATCGTCTCACGTTGGACCCACATCGATGTGTCGCGCTTACTGTCCACACAGCGGACCAAACTGCTTCATTTAGAAGATACATTGCGGCAACGTGTAATTGGTCAGGACGAAGCCTTAAAATTGGTTACACAGGCGATCATGCGGTCAAAAGCACAAATCCAAGATGAACACCGTCCCATCGGATCCTTCTTGTTTCTAGGGCCTACCGGGGTCGGTAAAACGGAAGTAGCCAAAGCCTTGGCTGAACAATTGTTTGACGATGAAACCAAGATCGTACGTATCGATATGAGTGAGTATATGGAAAAATTCAGTGTGTCACGTTTGATCGGTGCGCCTCCGGGTTATGTAGGTTATGAAGAAGGCGGTCAACTGAGTGAAGCTGTCCGACGCAAACCTTATTCGATCGTATTACTGGATGAAATCGAAAAAGCTCATCCGGATGTATTTAACATCCTCCTTCAGATTTTGGATGATGGACGTATTACGGATAATAAAGGTGTCGTTGTTGATTTCAAGAATGCGTTGATCATTATGACCAGTAATCTCGGGTCGCATTATGCATTCGAAGAAAATCTCGAACAACGTGAGAAACACTACTTAGAAGAAGTATCCCGTACATTCAAACCGGAATTCATTAATCGAATCGATGAGATCATCGTATTCAACGCCTTAAATAAGGCAGTATTAGCGAAGATCGCCGATAAATTTATTCATGAATTGGCTGCCCGTTTAGCGAAACGTCGTTTATTACTCGAAGTAACCCAACGTGCTAAGCAGCGTATTTTGGATGAAGGAGTTGACGCCGTCTATGGAGCCCGTCCGATGAAGCGCCACATTCAACGTGCAATTGAAACCAAGATCGCCCAAATTATCATTGAACAAAACCCAATGGATGATTCAGTCCTTATTGTTGATGCCGATGAACAAGATTATATTGTTAAAGTTAAGAACCAAATGAACTAGAAAACAAGCCCAATGTTAGGGCTTGTTTTCTATCGTGAATAACTTAAACTCTTGCTTTTTTCAAATGCTTTCTGCAGAATCAGACAAATCACTACATTCGCAAACGATGTTGGAAGTACAACAGCGATAACTAAAGCCATAAACGGAGCCGGCAAGCCGACCATCAAAGCAGCAGATCCCAGAAATACAAAACCGCTAACGAACGTGCCGGTAAAACTTACCAAACTCATCTTGGTGGAATTGATTCGATTACTAAACACATAGACATAAAGCGCATAAACGAATAGCGCCGAAATTAATTTATCGAAAACCGACGGAATCTGTCCACCCGGAAAACTCGTGGTCATAGCAGCCATGATTCCGGCTACCGTTCCGATTAAAAGGGTGTTTTTAAGTTTCGGTTGTGTTAATACCGCGATAAACATAGTAGCTAACAGAAAATCAGGTTTGACACTCCCTAAGATAGCAGGGGTTATCGAATGAAGGACCAGGCCCATGGCCAGTAGTAGTGAAGCAAGCACGATATCTTTTGTTTTCATGAGTTATTTCTCCTTGTGTGAAATAGATAGAATCAGCTAAAACGTTACTATTGTGTGAACTTCACCACATGTTGACCACCTCCTTTAAATAAAAAAGCACCATTGTCCCATGTAGGAGCAATAGTGCTTGCGGTGCCATCCTTATTAATCACAAAATATGTGTGATCATCTCTGTTCGGATACTAACATATCCTAGCTCTTTTAACGGTAAGCACCCGTCTTGGCTATTTTTCAATTCGCCTTGCTCTCTCGGACCCATTCACTGTATCCCTTATTCTGATTTACACCGGCCATCAGATCTCTATATTAAGGTAGAAACAGTTACTATTTTCCGATCAACGATTTAATCTATATGTGCTTATTCTATCAGTTGAATGATATTTGTCAAGAAATTATTTACACTTTTTTTCCGAAAATAGATTACATTTTCTGTTGTATCACATGATTCTCCGTTTTTCAATTCTTTCCATGCCTATTCATTCGGGTGTATACTAATATAGAGGTGACAATATGGACCTATATCAAGAAACCATCATAAACCGAACGATTGACCGTACGGTAAGAAGTTTAAATGTGAATCAATTTGAAACAACTATTTTAGAAACAAAAGAAGAAGTTATTCCTTTTTTAGAACGCATGCTTCCACAAAATGCGACCATTGCTTTAGGCGGATCTATGACTTTGGAAAGTTGCGGTGTTGTCGATTGGCTCCGAACTGCCGATGTCAAATTGATCGATCGTTATGCTGAAAATGTCAATCGTGACGCAGCATTCCATCAAGGTTTCAACGCCGATGTTTTTATTTGTTCAAGTAATGCACTTACAGTTGAAGGTGAATTGATCAATACGGACGGAACGGGAAATCGTGTCGGTCCAATGATCTTCGGCCCTAAAAAAGTTTTTGTTATAATCGGTATCAACAAATTAGTTTTCAATCAAGAAGAAGGAATCAAACGGATCAAACATGTTGCTGCACCCGCCAATTGCGAGCGCTTAGGTAAAAATACACCTTGTCGTCAAATTGGTGAATGTATCAATTGCCATGTTCAGGATCGTATCTGCGGTGCGACGGTGATCATGCATCGCTCCCATACACCGAAACGAATCCATGTTGTGATCGTTAAGGAAACATTGGGGTATTGATCAAGTAAAATGTTAACTTTGTTAAAAATGTATCGATTTATGTTAGAATGGAAAGGTACTCGCGGAGACTAAAATGAAAAAGAAAAAAAACAGTTATTTGATAAATATGATTTTGATTGTGATTCTGACCGTATTTGCGTTATGGTTTGCACTCTATGACAGTTACAAACAAGTGTTGACAACAGTTTCCCAGATTGATCCTTGGCGACTTTTTTTAATCATCACATGGGGATTAGTTCCTTATTTTGTGTATGGATGGATTCTGACTATTATGGCAAGATCCATTAATAAAAAATATCACTATCGGCAAGGTCTCATGAACGGACTGATCGGTGGTTTCGTATCAGACATCACACCATCCAGCACAGGCGGACAATTCGCTCAGACTTATGCGTTTAAAAAACAGGGCTTAAGTACAACACAAGGTGCCGGTTTGGTTTGGATGGATTTCTACATCTATCAGATTACACTTGTCGGTTTGACTCTATTTCTATTTTTACTGAAATTTAAAGACTTTAAAAATATGTCCATTACATTAGTGTTCGCACTAGGCTTGGTTATCAATTTCTTTGTGATCATTCTTTTATGGATCATGGTTGAATTTCCAAAACTTTACAACATTATCTCTAACTGGGTAATGAAGATCGTCATTAAGTCACGTTTCATCAAAGATAAAGAAGGTGCCCTCACTTCTTGGAACACAACACTTGAACATTTCCATGAAGCCTTATCGGCTGTCAGTGATAATAAGGAACTCGTCTGGAAAATATCGGCTCTCTATTTATTGAGATTTAGTTTATATTTCATGACACCGTTTATTGTTGGAAAACTATTGGGCCTACCGATCCGATGGAGTCAATTCATGGAATTCATGGCACTTGCTTCATTTATATCAGTAGCGAATACCTTCGTACCGTTACCAGGCGCATCAGGTGCTACGGAGTCCGTATTCGTGTTGGTATTTTCGACAGTTATCGGAAAATCAGCCGCTGCAAGCACAATGATCTTCTGGCGCTTTACAACATTTTACATTATCATCATGGTCGGTGGGTTCTTCTTCTTACGATTGAAGAACCGCGCTTCCGCCAGTTCGCAAAATAAATTAGAAAAAGAGCTCGAGTAGCTCTTTTTTTACAGGTTTACCTTAACTCGCTTATGATCAATTAACCAATGCACAGCGTCGCTCAGTGATTCTTCAAGATCGCGTGGATGGTAATCTAGTTCAAGACTCGCTTTAGAGTGATCGAAATTCGAATTACTTTTGAGTGTCATCAGTGAATAACGGGTAAATAACGGTTTTTGTTTGATTATTCGATAATAGATTTCAGCAAAAGGGGCAGTACTTTTCGCTAACCACATCGGTAAACAAAGGTTAACTTGTTTTCGATTCGAAATTTTACTGAGGATATCCAACATTTCTTTGGCACTGATGAAACGATTGCCTAATAAATAATTTTCACCGGTTGCGCTGCTTTCGGCAATCTTAATAATGGTTTCACTGACATCTCTGACATCTACAAAATCATAACCACCCTCGACATAAGCATTTAGTCGACCTTCCAGATAATCAAGTACGAATTGGGTCATATGCGAATTCCCAAAGTCACCCGGTCCTAGTATTCCGGATGGAAAAACAATGTTGCCGTTTAATCCTCGGTGGATCGCGTCCATAACATATTGACTTGCGGATGCCTTTGATTTTGCATAGAGTCCTTCAACCAGACTTGGATCAAATTCAGTACATTCATGGATCGGTTGATTCCCAGTACGCTCAGGCAATGCATGGACGGAACTAGTGTAGATCAGTTTACCCATTTTATAGTGAACACAAGCATCCACGATATTACACGTACCGCCGTAGTTTACTTGGTTGATCAGATCTTTTTCTTTGAAATCGATTGAAACAATACCAGCGGTATGGATAACGATGACCTGCGAAAAATCGATGTCTTTGACAGATTCAAACAATCGATCGATATCTTCTCGTTTACACATATTTCCTTCAACGATCTCAACATCTAAACCTTGAAGTGCATGTGAAGGATCACCCGGAAGCACCAAGGCAATGACTCGTTGATGCTTTTCTAATAGACTTCGCACAACGGTATTACCCACATGTCCGTTTGCGCCTGTAACGATCCAACATTTTTTCATAAAGACCTCCTGATAATTAAATTGTAGCACTGTTTCTGAAAAGTAAAAGTGATTAATTATCGGACAGAGAAGAAATAAATTTTATTGCATCGATACGTAAAATATGAAACAATGAGATTATTCATTAGAATCAAATTGAACGCAAAGTTCAATGTAGTCTCAAGTTGTTTATATTGATTGTTTAGATGCGTTAGAAATACGCTAAAGGAGTCACCATGACCCAAGACAAAGTAGATTTCTTTTTGATGACGAACAGTAAATATTTCCCGAGTTCGAAATTATTTTATATTAAAGAACGATTAGAGAGAATCGATGATTCGAAACTGATGATCTTATCTTCTGCTGAATACCGTGATCCTACCTTGATTTTTATAACTGATGAGACTTAAAGCTCCGGAACCAATAATTGACCTCTAAAAAGTTGATCATCGACCGACGCAAACATCTTAACTAAGGTTCTGTGCGTGATCCCGTGACTCCCTACAACAGTGCGGGTAATGGCATCCATTTTAT
>JBBRCP010000069.1:0-9382 GCA_038204785.1 Erysipelotrichales bacterium | reverse complement strand
GTCGCATATAATTGATTGCTTCGACGGTAACACCGCGATAATTCGGCTGTGTCCATTCGATTGGAAAACTCTTTACGTGATTAGCCACATTGCTGGCCAACGTCGCAAAGTATTCGACATCATATTCAGCTCCGTCTTTGCGTCTGACACCGACCATCTGTCCGGTGAAATTCTTATCGGCAGACCGCATATGACCACTCATTCCCAACTTAAACGATTCTTCAACATCAACTAGTGATTGCTCACTGGCATGACAACGTTGTGCCGTACTCAAATCTTGAACTTTGACTCTGCTTGCAGCTCCGCTGTTAAGAATCATATCCCGTACAGCGTTAGCGGCTCCGCCTAAAATCGCATGTCCGAAACCATCATTTTTTGCTTCGCCTGCTGCTAAATAGGTACCATCCGCAAATCGTGCACCTTCTGAAACAACAACGTAACACTTGTTCTTTTCGGCAATGCATTTACGCACTTCCCCTAAGAATACTTCTTTATCAAAAGCAACTTCCGGAACAACCAGTAGATCAACGACACCGCTCAAACAACCTGAAGCTGCCAACCAGCCGGCATCACGTCCCATTGTCTCTAAAACAAAGACTTCTTGACGTGTGTAGACATTGACATCCAGCCATGTCTGTAAAGCAGTTGTTGCAATGAATTTTGCGGCACTTGCATACCCTGGACAATGATCGGTAACCATAAGATCGTTGTCGACTGTTTTCGGGCAACCTACAAAGCGACGGTTTTTGATCCCGTTATTTTCAGCATACTCACTGAGCGCATACACAGTATCCATCGAATCGTTTCCGCCGATATAGAATAAGGTCTCTATATCATATTTTTCCATCACTTCAAACAACTTAACAAAATCGGCAGTATTGCTTCTTTTGAGTTTATAACGACATGATCCTAATGCGCTTGAAGGTGTCTGACGCAGAATTCGGTTTTCATCTTCACTCATATTTGTCAAATCGACCATACGTTCCTGAAGAATTCCTTCGATTCCGTTCAATCCGCCGTATACGGTCGAATAAATGGGATTCATCTGATTAGCTTTTACAACTCCGGCTAAGGTTGCATTAATGACCGCTGTCGGTCCTCCGGACTGTGCTACTAAACAATTTGCCATGGTGCCCTCCTGTTTATATTTGCGCTCTTATTATACACTATGTCGTTGAGTTTTGCCAACGGGCTATTCAACTTGGTCGCCGTTTTCCTGCTCTTCCAAAAGTTCTTCCCATTGTTTCATCAACGTTTTTATTTCATTATGAACATTATCGATACTACCGTCGAGTTCTTGCATATTCTTGTAATCATGATAGTAAAACGGATCAAACCGTTTTTCTCGCAGTTCCTCGAGTTCGTCTTCCTTGATCGATATTTTCTTTTCCAACTTAACGATTTCTTTGGCTATTTCTTTGATTTGTTGCTGTGATTCTTTCTTTTTTACTTTTTCCGTTAGTTTCGGATTTTCTGTTTGAGAAAGCTCGGTGAATTCCGTGAAACTGATTGGATAATAAATGGCTTCACCATTCTCGATACTCAACACTCCCGTTGCCATTTTTTGGATAAAATAACGATCATGTGAAACAAACAACAGCGTCCCATTATACTCCTTGAATGACTCTTCCAACGCTTCTTTGCCTAACAGGTCTAAATGGTTAGTTGGTTCATCCAAAATCAAAAAATTAGACTGCAGCATCATCAATTTAGCAAGGGACAGGCGCACTTTTTCACCACCTGATAATACGTTTACGTTTTTAAATACTTCATCGGCTGTAAAAAGGAAACTCCCGAGTATCGTGCGTATCTGTGTATGAGTAAGCAACGGGTATTCATCCCAAAGTTCTTCAATTAGTGTTTTACCACTATGAAATTCAGCTAATTCCTGATCAAAATAACCAGTTTCGATTTGATGACCCATCAGCATCTCACCGCCTAAGGGTTCCACCAACCCCATGATTGTTTTTACAAAGGTTGATTTACCATGGCCGTTAGGTCCGATGACAGCAATCCGCTGGCCATGAAGAATCTCTAAATTGATCGTAGCTAATGGTTCTCCATAGCCAATTACAAGATCTTTGCAGGTTAGCACTGTTTTACCGCCGCGTAGCCGTGCATGAAAGCGTGCCTTGAAATTCTTTTGGTCTGATTTAGGGTTATCGATTCGATCAAGTTTACTGAGATAGGTGATCTTAGATTGTGCGAAGGCTGCTTTACTCTTCTTATACCGGAATTTCTCAATAAGTTCTTCGAGACGTTGAATATCTTTCTGCTGACGTTTGAAGGCTGATAATTGTTTCTCTTGATTGAGTGTCTTCAATGTTTGATATTGTGTGTAATTACCGGAATAACGTGTAAGGGTTCCAAATTCCATTTCCATCACAATATCAGCTACATGATCGATAAACATGCGGTCATGCGATACGAGCACGACGGCTTGCTCATAATGACGAAGATATCCTTCCAACCATTCGATAGTAGCCATATCCAGGTGATTTGTAGGCTCATCTAAGAGCAAAATATCAGGTTTACTTAGTAAGAGCCTAACAAACGCCAAACGCGTCTTCTGACCGCCGGAAAACGTTGAGATCGGTCGTTGAAGATCCTCTTCTCTAAATCCAAACTTGGTAAAGACGGTCATCATTTCTTGTTTATAGGTATAGCCGTTCAGTGCTTCAAATTCATGTTGAAGTCGTGCATACTCGTCTAGCATGCTTTCTTCGTATTTATCTGCCATTTTCTGTGAGATTATTTGGAGTTGCAGATTTAAATCATGTATTTTTTGATATAACGAAAGGAGCTCTTCTTCCACAGTTACATTATCATTACTGAATGTTGTCTGGGCTAAATAGCCGATTCTAATTTCTTTTCCTTTATGGATATCACCGGAATCAAGTTCAAGTTCACCGGCGATTATTTTCATAAGTGTCGTTTTTCCGCTTCCATTGCGCCCGACAAGCGCTATCTTTTCTTTATCGCGGATTTCAAATTGCAAATCACTGAAGACTTCGGCAGTCCCAAACGATTTACATCCTTTATTGATCTGATAGTACATAAATTCCTTTCTTACGGGGTGGCAATCGAAATTGAATTAAGGCGCAGTGCCTTTGCATACCCTGCTCCTGTTTTTTCGGCAATCGCGTTCATTTTTGCTTTCCAAATCGCCGCATCCTGTGCGTTTGATAAATAAATATATTCAATCGTTAATGCCTGCAGTCCAAGTCTTGATTTGGCAGCGAATGAGGCGTTACCCGATATTGACAGTTTACCGATTGTACCGGCAGCGAGAATTCTTCCACCGGATTCTCTGATTACCGGGCGTGAATCCAGTCCGCTATCTTTTAAGCTTGCTACAACGCCGGAGATATTTCCTTTACTATAATTTCCCGTAGAAACCAGATCTCCCGTCTCCATCAGCGATTTAAAAACAATGGTGGCTACTCGGTTTGAGGCAAAGGATGAATAAACAACTTGTGTACCGCGCTGTGAACTATTGGTTGACCCATTCATCTGCAGTTCGATATAATATTTGGCTTTAGATTTATAAGCTCTGTGAATTCGTCCGTCAGTTCCGAATGAACTGACAACTTCACTTTCGTTGTTTCGAGATATCACTGTTTTTAATCCGAATTTTGCAAACTCTGTCTTCAACAATAGCGCAAGCTTGTATGTTTCTTCAGCTTCGATCATATCAAAAGCAGATTGACCTGTCTCAACACTGTTTCCGGTTTTTGAACGATGACCTGCATCAATGTAGATATCTGCAATTTCATCAGGAACAGGTCCATCAGTAACACGTAGAAACAAGTAATTTTGATCCATCAAGGAAGGTTGATCTACAGCCGATTTTAATAGATCTTTATTGGCAATCAAATCAATGATTTTTCCATTTCCATTATTCCTGCGCAGTGTGTACGATATATCATTGATCAACTCCGGACTGACCAAACGTTTTCTAACAAGATCTTGAGTAATAAACAACTCATAAAAACCCGGATCCAATTCTTCAAGCGGAATTTGTCCATCGATCGTTGAGCTAAGCATATAAACCCATTCGTTTCCGTTACAAATATTCTTTAAGATCAGTGTTTTGCCGACGAAACTATCTTTTGAAGCTGTATTATAAACACTGCTGTAGAGATTCAGTGTTTCGCCATAGTAAAGGTAATCTTTAACTTCAACGGTTTCTCCGTAGGTAAGATCATGTAAGGTAGTCTGTGCCTTTGCTTGAGAATAGTCACAAACGGTATAGGTGACCTCTTCAATAATTTCTTTTGGTTTTAATAAAATATTCCCTACCGAATAAAGGACAAGCGCCAACAATATCAGTAAAGGCAAAGCAAACCGCCATCTTATTCGACGACGTTTTTTAGGAACAAAATTTCGTCTTGAATATGTCACGGTCTCCCCCTCCCTTACGGTAATAAGAACAGCTGTAACTACGTATTATTTCAAGCAAGATAAAGGATTATTTTATTTAAGAGGTTGTTTTAGTATTCGAAATAACCTCTTTATGTTTATATCAAATTCTCATTAAAACAGAAGGTTTTTAGGTGTACGTGGAAACGGTATGACATCACGGATATTTTGAATACCGGTGATATACATTAGAAAACGATCAAGTCCAAGACCGAAACCTGCATGTTTAACACCACCATACCGGCGCAGATCTAAATACCATTCCATACCTTTTTCGTGAACATTCATCTCGGCCATACGCGTTTTCAGTACATCCAGTCGTTCTTCACGCTGTGATCCACCCACAAGTTCACCGACTGTAGGTACCAAAAGATCACAAGCAGCAACGGTCTTACCATCATCGTTAACACGCATATAAAAAGCCTTGATATCTTTTGGATAGTTCGTCAGGAAAACCGGTCCGCCGACAATTTTTTCACATAGATAACGTTCGTGTTCACTCTGCAGATCAGTTCCCCATTCAACGGGATACTCGAATGTCACATCAGCCTTTTTCAAATGTTCGATCGCTTCAGTGTACGGCATACGCTTGAATTCCGACGTACGAACTTTCTCAAGACGCTCAAGTAATGAAGTATCAATCATTTGATTGAAGAATTTCATCTCTTCGGGAGCATTCTCCAATACATATGTGATACAACTTCTTACCATATCTTCAATCAAATCCATATCATCATCAAGATCCGCAAAAGCAATCTCGGGTTCAATCATCCAAAATTCACTCGCATGACGAGCAGTATTGCTATTTTCGGCACGGAATGTCGGACCGAAAGTATAGACGTCTCTGAATGCTAAAGCGAATGCCTCAGCATGAAGTTGACCTGAAACCGTTAAGCTTGCCTTTTTACCGAAGAAATCATCTTCAAATTTAGCATCTTCACGAGTCGTCACAGTGAAGACTTCACCGGCTCCTTCGGCATCGTTTCCGGTAATAAGCGGTGGATGAATATAAACGAATCCTTGGTTTTGGAAGAATTCATGGATTGCCATGGACAATACTGAACGCACACGGAAAACAGCACTGAATGTATTGGTCCTTGGACGCAGGTGCCCAATTTCACGAAGATATTCAAAAGAATGGCGCTTTTTTTGCAGCGGATATTCCGCATCACAGGCACCTTCGAGAATCACTTCTTTTACGTCGATTTCGAACGGTTGTTTCATGTCTGGGGTCAATTTAAATAAACCAATAACTGTCACGGCAGTGCCAGTCAGATAGTGGCTCACTTCTTCATAGTTCGGAAGACTCTCGCTGTATACTAATTGACAGTTACGAAAGTAACTACCATCATTCAATTCAATAAAGCCGATTGCTTTACTGTTTCTGTTTGTTCTGATCCAGCCTTGCAACTGAACATATTCCATACCATCTATTTCAAGGTTGGAACCTTCATTCACAAGTTCAAATAATTCTCGGACTGTCATAAATGTAATCATTTGGATCTCCTTTAGTAAAAAGTCCGATTAAGGACTCTCTATTTTATGTTATTTTAATGAATTAGTCTCAAATACAAGCTCTTGGACCATTGAAACCACATCAACCGGCTTTACAATGACTCCTTTAGGAACTTGGATATGTTCGTGAGTGAAATCGACGATTCCAACGATCCCATTCTCTACTAGAAGATTAACGGTTTCTTGAACATCTTTAGAAACAGTTAAAATAGCAATACGGCATCCAACCGGCATTTTTTCTTTGAGCATTTCCATCGGATATACAGGAATCTCATAAGCATTTCCAGTCTTTTGCGGTTGAACATCAAAAGCACAGGCGATTTCTCCGACCACATGATTCCAACGATTATAATTCATCAATGCACGACCCAGATTACCGGCTCCTACGATGATGATCTTCTCATCGAAATTACCACCCAACTCTGAATCGAAAATATCGATCAATTTATTCACATCATAACCATATCCTTGTTTTCCCAGTGAACCCAGGAATGAAAAATCGCGTCGAATTGTTGTTGGTTCAATATCTACGAACTCTGATAGTTCACGAGACATGATTCTCTGCACTCCCAAATTACTGAGTTTGCGTAAAGCTTTTAAGTAAACCGGATAACGTTGTAGTGTCGCCTTGGGCACATGTTTATTCGTTGCCATAATTATCACCATCCTCTATTATCATATCATAGATCTGTTTAATTGTGAATATTTTATTATTTCATACTTGTAATTCTAGGCCTGGATTTGCGGCAATTGAGAGGTCGGCGCGAATACCGTGTTTGAACGCAATTGTGCCCGCAGCACCGATCATAGCCGCGTTGTCAGTGCAACACCACATCGGGGGTATCGTTATCTTGATTTCAGGGAAATCGCTCTGTAAGCTCTGTATTCGAGCTCGTAATCTTGAATTGGCAGCTACACCGCCGGCAAGCACAAAATGCCGAACATTGAATTGTTTTAACGCTTTTACCGATTTACTCAACAACTCATCAAGTGCCGCTTCTTGGAAGGCATAAGCAAGATCTTCATTGATGATTTCTTCTTTTATTTTAGTTTTGTGAGCTAACAATTGTAAGACAGCGGACTTAAGACCACTGAATGAAAAATCGAGTTCCTTCTCGGTTCTAATCTTCGGTAAAATGTAATGAGCTTTTCCTAATTTCGCCATTTTATCGATGGCAGGTCCGCCTGGATAGGGAAGCCCCATCACCCGTGCTACTTTATCGTACGCTTCACCGATCGCATCATCTTGAGTCGATCCAAGTATTTCAAACTGATATTCTTCTTTTAAAAGAACCAACTCAGTATGACCTCCAGAAACAACAAGAGCCAGTAAAGGATAGGTCAATTCCTCAACAAAACTATTCGCATAGATATGACCGGCAATATGATGAACAGGAATCAACGGCTTGCCGGTATACCAAGCCAAGGCCTTAGCCGCTTGAACTCCGACATGCAATGACCCAACCAATCCTGGACCCTGTGTGATCGCTATGGCATCAATTTGATCCATTGTTGTAGAGGCGCTTGAAAGTGCTTCCTGCACTACCACCGAAATATTCTCAACATGGATTCGTGATGCCACTTCGGGAACGACACCACCGTATTTTGTATGAACATTGATTTGCGATGAAACGATATTCGATAAAACGATATTTCCGTTTTCGATCACAGCTGCTGCTGTTTCATCGCAACTACTCTCAATCGCCAGTATTTTTATTGACTTCATTTTGTTCTCCTAACTTGACCAACATCAGATAAGCATCTTCGTGGTTATCCTGATAATAGTCCTTGCGTATTGTTTCTGTCTTGAACCCCAACTTTTTATACAGATTCTGTGCTGCACTATTACTGACTCTTACTTCAAGAGACATGAACTCTGCATGTTTTTTAATCGCTTCGTCCATTGCCCGCACAAGCAGTGTATGACCGATATGCCTGCGTTGATAAGATTTATCTACCCCGAGCGTTGTGATCTGAGCTTGTTCATAGATGACCCAAATACCCACATAACCAATGATTTTATGATCTTGTTCCTCAATAAAGATACTAGAAAAAGGATTCAATTCAAGTTCATATTTAAAGTCATCCTCACTCCATGGTGAAGTGAAAAGTTGTTTTTCGAGTTCTAATACCTGGGTAATATCCTCAATCATCATTAATCTAATCATGATTTTAGATAAGCCTCAGAAACCTTTAAATATACCGGTGTCAATTCATGAATATTTTTGACCGGCTTCCAGAATTCTTTAAGTGCAAGAAAGTTATGTGTCAGATCGATTGGGGAATTACTTTGGCCCACCAAATCACCATCGCCCACGACTATAAAATCATCACTAAGTAGTTCTAAAGCCTCAGAAATAGGTAAAACTGTATCTTCCATCAAAGCACTCCCATTTTCATAGCATCCGATATAAACACGGTTACTTCTGGCATCCATAATAGCCGCTTTTTTACCATCACGACCCGCCATGAGTTGCAAACTCGACAACGTGAATAAAGGGATATTTCCTTGAGTGCATATCACCTTAGCTACGGTCATTGCAATTCTCACACCTGTATAACTACCCGGTCCGACAGTAATAACAAAAGCATTAGCCTCCGATGGAGCCCAACCTGCCCTTTCGAATGCGTTAGCTAATTCAACCAGAATCGTCTCTGATTGGGTTTTAAACGCTTCAGCATGAAAAGACTCAACGATCGTATCAGCATCGATCAAAACGATCGTTAATGTTCGGTGCGAAGTATCCAGACATACGATTTTCATAGGATCTCCTTTAACAGGCGCTCATAGCGCCCGCCAATTGCCAACAAACTGATTTTTCTTTGATCATCTTCTAAGTTAAGAAGAGATATAGAAAGATATTCGGTAGGTAGTTGGTCTTTCATATAATTCGGCCATTCGATAACACATACACCATCACCCTCGATCATCTCTTCGAATCCTAATTCTTGATGTATTCCTTCCAATCGATAGGCATCCATATGGTAAAGCGGTATCCGACCGTGATACACCTTTAAAATCGTAAATGTCGGACTGCTTACCGTTTTCGTAATCGCAAGACCGAGAGCCAATCCCTGGGTAAATGTTGTCTTACCAGCACCTAAATCACCTATGCAAAGTATACACATTCCTGGTTCACATAATAAGCCTATTTTTCTCCCCAACTCTTTAGTTTCCGTTGCGGAATTACTGATTAGTTCTTTTTCCATGCTTTCACTCCTGTCGCTTTTGTATTATATCACGGATAATTTACGGTATAAAGATTTACCCATCACAAACAATTTCGAATGGAAGTAAACCACAGGCAGTTACAATAATGTTGTGTAAACGATTCGTAGCGTAATTTCCCAATGACATAGAAAAGGGAAGCTCAAACTTGTAAAATGTTAGGTGTTCAAACAAACATCACAAGGAGAGACTTCCCATGAATGATTTTAACACGAA
>JBBRCP010000068.1:0-9477 GCA_038204785.1 Erysipelotrichales bacterium | reverse complement strand
ACTTTCTGCGCCGTAAGAGTTAAATGTCCCTCGCGTGCTTCTTTAACACCCAGACCGGTATAAACTTCACCCATTTTCACCCCCGTAGAGCTTAATAAGTTGAAATACTTATCAATCAACGGTCCGCAAAGATCAGGATGTTGCAACGGCCCAAATGGATTCGCAAAATACGTCAATGATAATCCACTTTCTTCGGTTGTCTGCATGGCCATACGTTTTCCTTCAACGAATACTTGTTTGATCTCAGAGGGATTATTTTCGATACGGACTCCGATCTTATCTTCATAATTGTTGGCATATAAGAAGAAATCAACTTTATGACTGGCAACTACCTGCGCATAGGTCGATATTGGGATAACAACACGTGCGTTGACCGATTCAGGGTTCATGAAAATCGAACGATCCATTGTTTTGTATGGGCTTCCTTTATCGAGATCATCCAAGCGAATGAAAGCTCCGATTTCGGTGCCCTGTGCTTTAACTTGTCCGTTTTCCTCATGAAGTGATCCCATGTCATCAAAAATAACATCCATCGAAACAATATTATCTGTTCCCAACAATTGTAGTGCTTCGATAGTTTCTGATTTACCGGCACCTGAATCACCCATAAAGATGACCCCTTTGCTTGTTCCGTCTTTGAGATGAATGTTGACCATCGATCCATGGATCGGCAACCAACCTTTCGCCATCATAGCCACATTATGTAAAGTCAAGGTCATTTTCTTCATGTAACCAAAATACTCGATTTTAGTCGCATACGCTACTTTTCCGACCCAGATCCCGTTCTTCTTATCATGATAATAGGTTGTCTCGCCGCTGCCATCATTGACACCGAACAGAACGATACAATCAGGTTTACGTTTCGTGATTTCACTTTCAGAAGCTAATTCGAAAAGGTTAGCCAGGGCAATTCCCGAAAAGGTGAAATCGCGGTGGAAATAAATGTAGGTAAGTAACCTTCCGACTTTCGCCGGATAACAAAACCATTCATCTTTGTTGGGTTCAAAACCATTTATCGGATTACTCGCGATCGGTTGAAAAGTACCCGAACGCTTGGTAGAACGAGGATGCAAAAGAAGGGGTGTTCTGATCAACATCGAATCCACAAATGGGATTCCTTTCAACAACTCATATCCTTCCGGCATTGCCCAACGGACATCACGGATCACCATACTAGCGTTAGTTCCTGCTTGTAATTGGCGGTATATACGGTTTTTACGCCCTTGAACCTTCTCTTGAGCACCGCGATAGACGGAGAGTACAAGTTGATTGAATTTCGAATCAGCTTCCATGAAATTAGCTAATTGCAAACTATTGGTCGATCCTGTTTTGATAATCGAACAACGTTGCAAATTTCGCCAATAGGTATAACCTTCTTCAATTAATTTTAGCAGTTTTTCCGGTTCTGTTAAAAATGGATGATCGATTTCGTCGATTTCCAACACCATCAGTATTTTTAACAGTCGAATGGTATCCTTGATAGCTACATTTACTTCACGACCACGGATCGCCCAGTTATATAGTTCTACATCAAATGTTTTCAGTTGGTCAAAATAGACGTGCAGAACCAAGCGAAAGTTCTCGCTTGAAAGTAATTCGTCGGTTGTTTGATAATAAGCGGCTGTAAAATTGACCAATGCTGTATCGTCATGAATATAGAGTGCTTCTTTCATATGTCAATAAATCCTCCCTATCAACGTTCGTATTATAGCATTAATTTCTCATTTCAGTCCACCTTCACACGCAAGATTTGAAATGTCTCATCAATCTAAACGCTTACATACAGCGATTCATATCGGTAAACTCTGTATAAGAAAAAACCCGACAAATTCTATCGGATTTCATCGATTTGTGAAGCACACCATTTCTGAAGATCGACTCTGCCTTCTTTTGAAAGTGCAGAGAACAGGATGACGCAATCCGCGCCGTATAAGCCTTCGAGTTCTTTTTTAATGGCCAATTTTTTACTATAGGTCAACTTATCGCATTTGGTTGCGACGATCCGATACGGATAGTTTTTTTCCAGAATGTAATCCAACATATCTTGATCATCGGCTGTCAGACCATGTCGTGAGTCAATGACCAATAAGCAGGCTTTACATTGTTTTCTGTGATTAAAATAGTCTTCCATCAAAATACCATACGATTTTAATTCGGTCTGTGAGCGTTGTGCGAAACCGTATCCCGGAACATCTACCAGCCATAACTGATCGTTGACCTTGAAGAAGTTCAAGTAACGTGTTTTGCCAGGGCGTTTTCCGACATAAGCCATCGCTTTTTTTTCACAGATCGCATTGATACAACTGGATTTACCAACGTTGCTGCGACCCGAGAGCACGATTTCAATGGCGTCTGATTCGGGAAACTGTTCTTTTTTTACGGCTGTCGTTACCCATACCGACTCATTGAAGTTCGTCATCTACTTGACCAAGGCTTCGTTGAGTACCTGATCCATGTTTTCGACCGGTACGAACTTGATATGGTCTTTGACCACTTGCGGAATCTCATCCATGTCTTTCATATTCAGCTTAGGTATAAGAATCTTATTGATTCCGACACGGTGAGCTGCCAATGATTTTTCTTTTAATCCACCGATCGGCAATACATTGCCGCGTAGGGTCACTTCACCCGTCATCGCTAAGTCGGAATAGACAGCACGATGCGTCAAAGCGGATACGATCGCCGTCGTCAATGTGACACCGGCACTAGGTCCATCCTTAGGTACAGCCCCTTCCGGAACATGAATATGAACATCATGTTTTTCGAAGAAGACCGGATCGATATTCAAACGAGCGGCGTTAGATTTTACATATCCAAAGGCAATTTCAGCTGATTCCTTCATAACATCACCTAATTGGCCAGTCATTATCAGAACCCCTTTACCTTCAAACGAAGTGACTTCCACCGGAAGTACATCACCGCCAAATGAGGTATACGCCAAGCCGGTAACAACACCGATTTGATTTTCTACTTCCTTGCGACCGAATTCGAAGATTTCTTTACCTAACCATTCATTGATCACTTTGTTGGTGATCTTAATTGATTTCTTGTTGTCTTTTAAAATAGCAAGTACGCTCTTACGGCAAAGAGATGCAACAATACGCTCCAACTGACGCACACCGGCTTCTCGTGTGTAATGACGCACCATATACAATAGTTCATCATCTCCAATTTTAAACTGTGCCGGACGAAGTCCATTCATAGCGACTTGTTTAGGTACCAGATGATTCTGTGCGATACGCACTTTCTCATCTTCGGTATAAGATGAAAGATTGATGATTTCTAAACGATCGCGCAGTGCTGCCGGAACATCTTCCAAGTAGTTAGCTGTCGCGATAAACATTACTTTCGAAAGATCATATTGTTCTTCCATGTAATGATCACTGAAGAAATGATTCTGTTCGGGATCCAACACTTCCAGCATGGCACTTGATGGATCACCTTTGTAATCACTTGCCATCTTGTCGATCTCATCGATCAAGAAGACCGGATTGATGACACCGGCTTTCTTCATCCCTTGGATAATACGTCCGGGCATTGATCCGAGATAGGTACGACGATGTCCGCGGATTTCCGCTTCGTCACGTACACCCCCCAGGGATGCCTTCACAAATGTTCTACCCAACGCATTCGCAATCGATTTAGCTAATGAAGTCTTACCCACTCCCGGTGGCCCGACTAAACATAAGATCGGTGAATTCAATGATTTTGTCATCGTCTTGACCGCTAAATATTCCATGATCCTGTCCTTGACCTTATCCAGACCATAATGATCTGCATCCAGTTTGGCACGAACCTTATTTAAGTCTTCGTTGTCTTCGGATTCTTGCCACCAAGGTAATTTCAATAACCAGTCCAGATAAGTGCGGATAACGCCACTCTCACCGGACGCTGTCGGAAGCATCTCATAGCGAGAGATCTCTTCCAATGCTTTGTCTTTGATGTTTTTCGGATAAGGATTGGATTCAACCGTCTTACGAAGGTCATCCATGTCATCCGTTGAATTCGGAACATCACCGAGTTCTTCCTTGATCGCTCTAAGTTTTTCACGCAGGTAATATTCACGTTGATTTTCTTCAATACGCTCTTTCACCTTATCGTTGATTCCTTGTTCGATATTGGTCAATTCTTTTTCTTTTTGTAGATTCTGAATGATCAGCATCAATCGTTCATTGATATTTAATGTTTCCAAGATTGATTGACGGTCTTCCAAACTCAACGGAAAATACTGCCCGATCTGATCGGAAAGCTGTTGCGCTGAAACACCCTTAGTCAACTGGTTGATGATTTCTGTCGGGAAATTAGAATTGGATGTTGCCACCTGTTCCAACCCTTTTGCAATACGGCGAATCAACGCCATTTCTTCCATACTGTCACCGGTAATATCAGCGATCGGTTGAACGGTCGCAAAGAACATCTTATTGTCTTCAGTTAAACGTACAACCGAAGCACGTTCAAGACCAGTAAACGTTACACGCATGAAACCTTCTTTTTTCTTGACGGTTTTTATGCGGCACAGGGTACCGAATTTAAACAAATCTTCTTCGTGCGGTTCATCCACCAGAACATCTTTTTGACTGACAAGCCATACATGACCGTTGAAATACGTATTCGATTCTTCAATCGCATTAACGCTCTTTTCACGGCCGACTTCAATCAAAACTTCCTGGTTGGGGAACACAATGATGCCCCTCGTGCATATAACGGGGACGCTGATTTCTAATTTCTCATTTCCCATGGTACCCCTCCTTTATAAGGAATAAGACGCTGAGCGTCTTATTGTTTGGCAGATTCGCGGATGATGTTAAATGCTTTGCGTAAGCGTAAGTCATAACCAATCGTTTCAACTGAAGCCAGTTCCTTGACTTTGTCTACTTCCATACCATAGACAGTGGCAATTTCCTGATATTCGTGTTCGATTTCTTCGTCTGTAAATCCGATTTTTTCTTGTTTAGCGATCTCATCCAACACTAAACGTACTTTAACTTTGTTGGCTGCATCGACTTTCATCTGCTCGCGCAGATCGGATTCTTTCTGACCGGTGATCTTCGTGAATTGTTCCATATTGAAACCCTGTGATTCGATACGGCGTTGGAAATCTTCCAACAATGAATCCGTTTCTTCTTCGATCAAGATCTCCGGAATATCCACTTCACTCGCATCAACAACCAGTGTCAATAATTGGTTATTCGCATCATCTTCTGCTTTCTTGCTTTTTTCAGCAAGTAACTCTGTCTCAAACTTACTCTTCAGGTCAGCTAGCGTTTCAACGCCTTCCTGATTGGCTTCTTTAGCGAATTCATCATTCAACTCAGGTAATTCAAGTTGTTTGATTTCATTAACTTTAACTTTAAATACAACTGCTTGTCCAGCCAATTGCTCGGCACCGTAATTTTCCGGAAAACTCAGTGAAATTTCTTTCTCTTCAGAGGTTCCCATACCGATTAGTTGTTCTTCAAATCCCGGAATAAAACTGTTCGAACCGATTTCCAGTGCGTAATTCTCACCTTTACCGCCTTCGAATGCTTCACCGTCTTTAAATCCTTCGAAATCAATGACAGCTGTATCTTTATCTTCGACATTGCCTTTTTCTTTTAACACAAGTTCAGCAAATTGTTCACGTAATTCCGCTATTTTCGCATCCACTTCTTCGGCACTTACACTTACTTCTTCTTTTTTAACTTCTAAATCTTTGTATTGAGCCAATTTAACTTCCGGTTTGACTTGGATCGTAAATGTCATTGTGACTTCTTCTGCCGTCACTGCATCTAGTCCCAATTCAGGACGTGTGATCGGATTCAGATCATGTTCTTTTAAACCAGCAATCAAAGCTGCTTGAGCAACTTCGTCAACTGCTTCCATCAAGATGTTCTGTTCGCTGACTTGACGCTTTGCCAATCCCTTAGGAGCCTGGCCTTTACGGAAACCATCAACCTCAACGTTCTTCGCTAATTTATCAAAAGCCTTTTCCTGGGCTTGTGCCCATGCTTCACCGTTAATCGTTACTTTTAGTTCGCCTTTAGATTTTTCTACTACAGTCCATGTTGTTTTCATTGGAACCTCCTGTTTTATAGCATACCTATTATATCACAATAATTAGCACTGTCAATAATGGAGTGCTAATAACAGCTAATTAAGGTCTGCGATTTCTTCCTCTTTCAGTTTATGCTTTTTCGCAAATTGTTGCCACTGTTTAACATCGGACAACTGCAAAATGATGTCTTTAACAATCGCTGCCGCCAGGGCATGACTTTCGTATTCTTCGATACTCAAAGGTAGCTTCAATAAAGCCGTTTGTTGAAGCAGATCTCCGCATAGTTTCAACATCGACGGATCATCGTTTTCCAACCACTCACACAGTTGATGCCAAGCCGCTTGGACTCCTTCGCTTTCACCGGGAGCTTCAAGACTTGCCGGTATAAATGTGTATGTCGTCCCGTCATAAGTAAAGCTGACCTCACTTCGAAGTTGTTGGGCAATGCATAATTCAGTCAACAGAGATAACAATAACCGATCATCTAAGACCGCAAATGCATAGTTCACCACATCCATGTAATCCCGCATATTGAGTCGGCTTAAGGTGTCCAGTGCTTTCAACTGAAGATTCTGATCAGCATTCAACCACTTTTTCATTGTTTCTGCATCTGTCTCAAGTAGGATAGTCTGCTTCGACCTGAGTTCGGAACTCACTTCGCGATACAGACGCTCTAACGTTGATTGATACGTCGACGGAATATACGGCATACGCAATTCTTCTTCAAGTAGTATCTTCACTTGCGTGAAATTTTGTTCTTCATTCAATTGTTTCAGTTTTTGAAGTAATTCTTCATAATAATTAGTTACCATGGTACATCCTCTCGTTCTATTATTATGCCACAATTTTACGTACTTTTAGTTGTAGATGATGAGTTTTTAGTGAAATGAGCAAGTGTTTGTACAGGAACTTTCCCTTTTAGATGAGTTTCATTGGGTTATCCAACATGAATAACCAAAAAAATAAGAGAAGCACCGAAGTTCAGTGTTTCCCTTATTTTTACTTCGTCGTTTGAACGACGATTTTAGCCCCAATAAAATGGTGGACGCTGAGGGGCTCGAACCCCCGACCCTCTACACGTGAAGCAGATGCTCTCCCAGCTGAGCTAAGCGTCCAATCGGCTAAGTTCATGTTAGCACACCCAACACTATGTGACAAGTTGTTTTCACCGATGACATTAAGAAGTACCCATTCCAATAAAGGAC
The DNA here is from genome assembly GCA_038204785.1 of Erysipelotrichales bacterium. GTDB lineage: Bacteria > Bacillota_I > Bacilli_A > Erysipelotrichales > Erysipelotrichaceae > GWE2-51-13. The sequence continues at coordinate 2,238 of JBBRCP010000068.1, read as the reverse complement.
TCCGAAATTGTTTGATTTCGGAGTCCTCAGTTACTTCATCGATACAGTGTTTATTCCCACTTCTTACCGAGCACTTTTTCAACAAATACACGTGTGACTTTCGGATCAAATTGTTTCCCCGAGCATCTTTTGATATCTTCCACTGCTTCGTTTTCACTGAATTCTTTCCGATACAAACGATTGGATGTCAGCGTATCATAGGTATCTGCTACTGCGATGATTCTGGCTTGTAGTGATATTTCTTCGCCTTTGAGACCTTTAGGATAACCTTTACCATCCCATGTTTCTTGATATTGTAACACATAAGTAGCGATTTCGGAAAATTCGTCGACTGCACTCAAAATCCGATACGCAATTTCTGGATGTTTTTTGAATTCAAGCCATTCATCCGGTGTCAATTGGCTTGAATTATTCAATATATCCTCACTAATACCGATTTTACCGATATTATGCATCAACCCGGCAATTTTAACTTGATCAACAATATTCCTTTCTAAGTCCATATTAAGTGCAATTGCTTCACATAGATTACTCACAGACTGTGAGCGAAGTCGCTCACGATCATCCTTTTCGAATAGTGTATTCATAATCATATTGATCGTTTGCGTTCTCATACTTGAACTTTCGTGCAATTTATTTCGAAACAAGAAATCTTCTGTATCACTGAGTATTTTCTGAATATTTTCTTTCTTATTTACTTTCGTTTCACATCCAAAAGAAACTGAAACGTTGACCGTTCCGACTTTTTCTTTCGCTAACATGGATTTGATGCTGCTGATGATTTTATCTGCTTCTTCATTCGTTGTATTTGGCAGAATCATGACAAAATCTCCACCCCCAAGACGAGCAAGAATATCATTCGGACGAACAGCTTTTTTGATTACTTTAGCTACTCGCTTAACAATTTCATCACCGATTTGATGACCGAATGAATCATTGATCAACTTCAATCCATTCACATCACCCATTACGATAGAGATCGGTAAGCTCGCTACTTTATCTAGTTTAAACAATGTTTCTTCATAATAGCGACGGTTATTAAGACCGGTCATAGTATCGTGATAACTCATGAAAAGTATTTTTTCATTTTGCTGAGCAAGTTTCTTGTTGGCAAGCACGAGTTCGGCTTCACGTAATGCTTTTTCCGATAATTGGTAAGCTAATTCGTTATTGATCAAGAGTAATTCTGCGGCACGATTTGCCTTTTCGATGATCTGTTTAGCCAATTCTTTGTTTGCGAGAATCAATTCAGAAGCTCGATCGGCTTTTTCAGCAATCTGATAAGCAAGTTCTTTATTCGCAATAATAAGTTCAGCCGCTCGTTTCGCTTTTTCGCTATTCTGAAAATCTTTTTCGATATTCGCAAGTAGTAGTTCAGCTGCACGATCGGCTTTTTCTGCGATTTGACAAGCAAGTTCCTTGTTCGCAAAGATCAGATCCGTCGCTTGATCGTGTTTCTCTGTTAGGTCAACTGCTAGTTGAGTATTCGCCAATCGCATTTCATTTGCTTTCAACTCGTTATGTTGAGTGAGAAAAGCCAGTGACACCTTTTCATAAGCACCTTTATCATTAAGTGAATAATATACAGAATCAACTTGGCTTGCTTCGCTAGATGTATTGTTATCGTTCATTGCGACCTCCGATAATTAGGCATTCGCCTACCTACATAAAATCCAAAGTCAAAAAAGAGTAGGCATGAATCACTCGTCTCTTCAAGTTAACTATAAATTTGATGTAAAACTATTCCGGACAGTTTTCGGAATTTTTAAGTTTGCTATTCTATTTTAGTATGTTCCCTAAAGTAGCTAATAGCAATGAATTATACAATAATGATTTATATTGTTGTTATTTAGGCTATATTTTATCGATTCGGAAAATAAAAAAGTGACGAAGATGAATCTTCGCCATCTTGAAAAATACTGATCAATGATTCATTCATAGTCCTCGCACAATTGTAATTTAAGTTATAATTTGCGTGAGGACTTATCTATGATCTCTGATAACTTGGCGATGCCATTATTCAAGGTTGCGACACATTCTTTCTCTAAGATGTATGACCCTGCGAAGTTATCAATGCAACGAATCTTTGTTTCCTATTGGGAGCAGTTTCTTCTTGACCCTGAAGTTAATCGACGCGGGTTGCGCCCTGTGATTTCAAAAGAAGTTAAGAAAATGATGGCTTGTGGAACGGTTGATTCTGGATTCGAAATTTATGAGTGTCCAAATTGTCAAAAAACA
>JBBRCP010000067.1:0-9553 GCA_038204785.1 Erysipelotrichales bacterium | reverse complement strand
CTCGCAGCTCGACAAGGAGCGCACGGCGCTGACGGACCTGGCGACCGAGTTCGAGGTGAAAAATACCATTCCAATAAAGAAAAACGGTAGTATCGTTGGGAATAACCCGAACAGTGCAACACCGAATGTAAATAGCAAAATAGATACACCCATCTTGGTGATCTCTTTGAGTTTCTTTAGCCATTGTGTAAAGATCGGTGTAAACAGAATAACGATCAGGCCGTTCAAACTGGAAATCAAGCCAAAATAAAAGACTCCTTGATCACCAAATGAATGGGTCAGATTTAAAGGTAACAGAAAATTGATCTGCATATACAAAAGTCCTAATAGGGCGGTAACCCATAGATAAATCCATAGTGCTTTTCTACCTGCCAATACACTAAATGTGGATGTTTCGGTTTTAGGTTGTTCATAATGGGTCAATTGATCGATATCGTAGCCGGTTTTCCCTTCTTTGACCATAATATGGATCAAGATGGTTCCGAGTAATGTTGTGGCTCCATCAATAATGAAGGCTAACCATAGATAACGATTAAACAACAGTCCTCCAATGGATGGTCCTAAAATGAATCCTAAATTGAAGCCGAGATAGCTGAGCGAATACGCTTTTTCACGGTCTTCACTGCTAGATTTATCAGCAATCATGGCTTCATAGGCCGGACCTTGTAAATTTGAGAAGAAATTAGCCGCAAAAAACAGCAACAGACTGAAATAGGTCAATGGTAGAATTCCACACGCAAAATAGCACACAACAGTCACATAGCTACAAAAAGCAATCAGTTTTTTACGACCGAACTTATCGGTCAATTTTCCACCGATCATGACGGCCGGGATACTCAGCATTGAGCCTAAAACTAAAATCACCGAAATATCTCCGGCGGAGAAGTTGAACTTATTTCGTAGGATCAATGTCATCAACGGCCAAATGAATGTTCCCATTGCGGAGATCATGCGACCGAAAAACAACACATAGATTTCTTTGCTTAACCCTTTATACTGATTAAAAATAGACATGATTTTCCCCTTTTAGATACCTAAGAATGCCAACAAGCCGTATGAGATCATGGTCATGATCACAGCTGCTATCAGAACACCTAAACAAACGGACAGTAAGGCTCGCTTCTTATCCATTTTCAGTAGTACTGCGATCAAAGTGCCGGTCCAAGCACCTGTTCCCGGTAGTGGAATCGCTACGAAAATCATCAGTGCCAAAAATTCGGTATTGGCCATCCCTGCACTCTTATGTAAAGCTCGTTTTTCGATCTTTTCGATCAAGTTTTTTAGAATATTGTGACTCTTCATAAATGTTAATATATGTTCAATAAACCATAGAATAAACGGAATCGGAAGTAAATTACCGATGACTGCGAAAAAAACCGTTGTGATCATCGGAAGTCTAAGCGCATAACCAGCCAGAATTCCGCCACGAAGTTCAATGATCGGTAATAGCGAAACAATAAATACAACCATTTCTTTGGACAAGAATTTACTGAAAAATGCCACTAAAGCAGTAACCATTGATTCAACCATTAGTTATTCTCCTTTTTTGGCAATTCTACATGAAAACAGAAGGATAGCCATGCGAAACAAATGCTTTGATTCATATCATTGAAACGGTTCATACCTTCTTCTTGATAGGCTTGCGCCGGTTTTGTGTTTGCGTATGAACGTAGATGAATTCCTTGTTGAAGTGAGTTCATAGCACGAACATGATCCATCCATTGTTGGTCGATGATACGTAATAGAACTGTCCGTAGTAGTTTAGGTACGTCCGGATTAAAATCCAACAAAGTGATAACACTTGACTGCATACGGGTACTGACCCATCCGATACGATGGTCATCTTGAGCGAGCAGTTTAAGTTCTTGTTGATTTGTAGGAAGACCGATCTCTGTTATTTTTGTTACCCAACCGGCTGTTTCACTGAATTCGATACGTTTCGGTGCCCCGGCAAAAAGTGCATTCGCTGCCGTATCTGAACAACGTGTAAGGGTTGGAAGCATATCATCGGTATCTAATAATTGATTACGCCAATCGTAAATCGCTTCGCGTTGAATTCGTAATACATCATCATATTCAAGTAGATTTTTACGGGCATCGAAATGCTGGTTGACCGCAAAATCCTGGATCTTATCAACATACGGCAAAACTTCCTTGCCGATCACTTTACCTTTACGATAAGGTTCCAATCGATCTTGCATGTATTCGGTCGAATACTTCAAAATCAGATCATCTTCCAAACTCACAAAAAACTGAGCTAAGCCGGGATCCCCTTGCCGTCCGGAACGGCCGCGCAACTGATTATCGATGCGCTTTGATTCATGACGTTCAGTGCCCAAGACCACTAATCCGCCTAACTCGGCAACCCCTTCACCAAGTTTTATATCAGTCCCGCGACCAGCCATATTGGTGGCGATCGTGATCACATTTTTCTGTCCGGCACGAGCTATGATGGCTGCTTCGGCTGCATGGTTTTTTGCGTTCAACACAACATGTTCCAGATGTCTTTTTTTCAAGAGTTCGGATACCATTTCTGATGTTTCGACCGAAAGAGTTCCGACTAATAACGGTTGACCTTTTGCGTGAAGTTCACTGATCGTATCCACCAATGCATTGAATTTGTCTGTTTTTGTAGCGAAGATACGATCCGGAATCTCACTCCGAACCACGGGACGATGAGTCGGTACACAAATAACACGCATGTTATACGTCGTAAGGAATTCAACTTCTTCGGTCTTTGCTGTCCCGGTCATTCCACACAAGTGGTCATACAGTCTGAAAAAGTTTTGATAGGTGATCGTTGCCAATGTCAGCGTTTCATTTTTAATTGAGATACCTTCTTTGGCTTGAACTGCTTGATGTAATCCGTCACTATATTCACGGCCTTCCATCTTACGACCGGTAAATTCATCGATCAGAGCGATCTCATCGCCATCGACCATATATTCAACATCGCGTTTCATCATATGATTAGCACGCAAAGCTTGTTTAACATGATGTACCAATTGTGGTTCGGACGCATCATATAAATTGGATACATTAAAATAACGTTCGGCTTTTTGCACACCGGGTTCAGTTAAATAACAGGCATTTTTCTGGAGATCGATTTCGAAATCATTCTTTTTGAGACCTTTAACAAAAAGATCAGCTCTTACATAGAGGGGGTTATCCAATTCTCCGCCACCGGAAATGATCAACGGAGTACGCGATTCATCAACTAAGATGGAATCCACTTCATCGACCAACGCATAGACTAACGGACGCAAAACGCGATCTTCCTTACGAATAACCATGTTATCACGAAGATAATCGAAACCCAGTTCCGAGTTAAAGGTATAGGTAATATCCGCCTTGTAGACTTCACGTTTGGCACTTGCCGTTAAACGGTTGAGGTTTAAGCCGACGGTACAACCCAAAAAGCGATAGACGGCACCCATCCATTCGCTATCACGAGCAGCTAAATATTCGTTGACAGTAACGACATGAACGCCTTTACCTTCAAGACTGTGTAGATAAACAGGCATGATCGACGTCAGTGTCTTACCTTCACCGGTCTTCATTTCGGCAATATCCCCTTCATGAAGAATAACGGCTCCGATGATCTGTTCGTAGAAAGGTGTTTCGTGCAGTACCCGGGTCGCAGCTTCACAAACAACCGCATAAGCTTCAGGCAATAAACTATTCAAGGTTTGACCGGCCGCAAATCGTTGTTTGAACTCAGTTGTTTTCATTAAAAGCTGTTCGTCGGAAAGTTCTGCCGTTACCAACTTCAATGCCATGACTTTATCGGCTTCTTTACGGGCATGGGCTAGACTTTTCTTGTCGGGATCTAATAGATATTGTAATTTTGTTAACATTTGTTTTTCCTCTTTCGGTGATGGTTAAAAGAATCTTACCGAAAGATTACGGAGCCTGCGAACCGGTCGTTGCATATAACAGTAAAGAATCAGCTCGTTGATGTGTCAACTCAATAACGATAAATCGATATGTTTTGTGGTTTTTTTTGAATAGACTTTGCGTCATCAAAAGTGATGTCAGAGCTAAAATAGCCAATAATTCTTCACGGACGATCTTCTTGACTTTATTCGCTGTTCCGTTTGAATTGAGTACCGGTAAATCAAGACTGTCTTGTTTATCGGAAGTTTCATTCAATAACAGTTCTGGTAACATGATTGGATGAATGGAGATATACATAACAAAAAGCCCGAGTATTCCCAGGATCAAGAAAAAGATTCTCTTGAAATTTCGAACTTTACGCATAAATTTAGACTCCTATCGCTGACGGGCTATGAAAACAACAGCTAATGTCTGCGGACCCGCGTGCAAACCGATGACCGGTCCTACTTTCGTGATGCGCACATTTTTTACATCAGCATCTTCCATCAACATACTTCGCAGTACTTCTGCTTCTTCCGGTGCATCGGCATGACAAACCGACACGACGCTTTTATCGACAACATTGGTTCTGAATATCTCGGCCAAGCGTTTGATCGATGCTTTTCTTCCCCGTACTTTATCGACCGGAATCAAGCGGCCTTCTTCATCACAATGTAAGATCGGCTTGATTTGAAGCATGAATCCCAACATCGCAGTCGCATTGGACAAGCGTCCGCTACGGGAGAGATGGATCAAATCATCGACAGTAAACCATACAGAAATCTGATGTTTAAGTGTTTCTGTATAAGCGACAGCTTCCTGTAGGTCTGCCCCTTCTTCTTTTTTGCGGGCAGTCAATAAAACGATCATCCCTTCGCCGAACGTTGCGGAAAGAGAATCGACCAATTCAATTTTAATATTCGGATATTTCTCTAAAACCGCAGTACGAGCCACCCATGCATTCTGAAATGTTCCACTGAGTGCTGAAGCAAAGCCAATATACAGAATATCTTTACCCTGTTTAGCGATTTTTGAGAAGGCTTCGATAAATGTATAGGTCGTGATCTGTGAAGTACCGGCCTTTTCACCTTGTTTAACTTGTTTATAAAATAACTTCTCATCAAACTCATTGTCCGGATGAAACATAAAGTCGTTTTCCCCCAACCTTACATTCATCTCAATGACGTCGATTTTATGCTGGATGAGATCATCAGGAGTCAAATCCGAAGTTGCATCTGTCATTAGTATATAATCATTCATGGTTTTTCCTCCTACTTTTTTCGTATAATCCATCTTGCCCCTTTAAACATTTCAAATAGTATTATAACACCTACAAGATTCAATATCATATCATCCACGTCAAATGCCCCGCTCATCGTGATGTATTGAAGCGTTTCGACACTTAATAGCAATAATATCATTGTACTGTAAAAGGTAAAACGTTGTTTAAATAGTTGGCTGAGTTTCGGTAAAAAATAACCCATCGGCGCAAACGCTGCCAAATTACCCACCAAATTGATCAACATCGTTGTTTCTGAAACACGACCGAGTTCATATTTGCTTAGGTAGTTATTGATTGTCGCAAACGGAATCAAATTGATGTGACTCTTCATTGCGATCTGCAACGCACGAAATCCACCGTTGTTGATCCAGCTGATATTGAACGTGCGATTACCGACAAACAGTCCGTAAAACAACAAAACCAAATAAAGAAAAAAGACAAATGTGATCACCGGATTCTGTTTGAATACCGTGCTTATTTTTTTCAAGATCCGATCATCCTTTCTTTTTTTAGTCTGCAAAAGCAGAAAACATACTGATTATACCATAATTATTCCGTCCTTTCGCCCACACATTCCTTGTTTTATGTTGCTTTTGTGTTAAAAAAGTGAGTAGTTCAACTCACTTTACTGATTTCTGTATGAATAAATCTATTCTTCACCAATAATGAACTTTCATTATTTAAGTAATTCCAGTACTTCTTCAGTGCTCATTAATTCCGCAAATTCCTGCCCGAGTATTCGGTTTTGACGATTCACAATACTCTTTGAAGTTTGCCCGTTATTGTCCATTGTTGAGTGCGCATCACTCACCAAAATAGGATCATAACCGTGTTTTTTAGCACTACGTGTTGTTGCATCCACACAAAACTCTGATTGCATCCCCATAATGATAAGTCGAGTGATACCCAGTGTTGATAATTGTTGTTGAAGGTCCGTTCTGAAAAAGGAATCACTCGTTGTTTTTTCAACAATTGGCTCACCTACAAGCGGTGCGAGGGCCGGGAAAATCTGCCACGTTGCACTCCCACGCAGAAATTCACCTTCTTGTTCGTTATGTTGGACATAGATCAACGGAACATGCTTAATTCTGGCCAAATTGAACATTTTTCGAATGTTGTTTACGACCATCTCGCCTTGATAAGGAAGATTGTCTTCAAAAGAAAACATAGCGACCTGCATATCGATTATCAATAACCCTATTTTTTCCATCTTTTCCTCCATACCTTGTGTTAGTGAAATTATATCCTTGTTTGTTAAGATGTTCAACTTATTCAATGTTCAAGTGGTTATTATATCCAAAATAAAACGGCTCGATTGAACCGTTATCTTACTATCTGGTGGAGATTAGGGGATTCGAACCCCTGACCCCTTGATTGCGAACCAAGTGCTCTACCAACTGAGCTAAACCCCCAAATAATGCAAGGTTATTATAACATACCCTTGCTTTGGACTCAAACATTGTTTACCTTTTAAAGTAAGCTTATTAGTTCTTTTGGCGTATGGATAATGAAGTCAGCATGGTGGTCTTCGAGTTCCTTTTGGGATCTAAATCCCCATGTGACACCGACTGCTTTAAGTCCGGCGTTATGCGCTGTCTGCATATCGACCCGTGTATCTCCGACATACAACACTTGCTGATGAGTAAGTTCCATCGTTTCGAGTGCTTTAAGGGTCAATGTCGGATCCGGTTTACGATTGACACCTTCTAGTTCACCGGAAACAAAAATAAAGTTAAGCTGCGGAAAATAATGTTTGATCATAGTTTGCGTGTAATCATCCATCTTGTTGGATACGACACTTAATTTGATCTGTTTTTTCTGTAATTGATTCAATGTTGCCAAAATCCCTTTATATGGATGAGATTTATTCATGTAACGACTCGCATAATCAGTTTTGAATTGTTTGAGAACGAATTCGATCCGTTTTTCGTCACTATCGTTAGGAAGACTCTGAGTGATCAGATTCTTGATTCCGTTTCCTACCATACGTTTGATGTCATCGACCGAAAATGTCGGTAAACCATTGAGTTCCATCGCTACATTGACACTGTCGCACAGATCTTCGGCAGTATCCAATAATGTACCGTCCAGATCGAATATTAACCCTAATATAGGTGATTTCATGTGTAATCCTCCTGCTTATTCTAGGATAGGGGATTGAACAACAGATGTCAATCCAAAAGGCATTTGATTCCTATTCGAATTCCCATATATCTAATGATAGATTGCCATATTGGATCATGGTAGCGAGTAATGTTGCTTTAGCGCCCTCATTACGAGTACCCTCAGCAAGTAACAAATTAACGAAATGTTCCGGACGAGGAACTGCCAAATTTGCACTGGGGGCTATTTTTGAATAATCACCCAACCCTTTCAGGTCATTTTCAAGTAAACGATACGTGATCCATTGATCGAAATTCAGTGCCCAAGAATCAACTTTATCCTCCTCTTGGAATCGTACCCTGTGTAGATTATGAACGATTCCACCCGAGGTAATAATCAGATAACCCTCTTCTTTAAACTTACGCAGACTCGCACCGATCCTGAAGTAATCAACTGAACTAAGAAATGGATTAACGGACATCGAAACAACCGGAATATCGGCTGCCGGATACATCATCGCCAAGACTGTCCAGGCACCGTGATCTAGGCCACGCTTATGTTCTAGTTCTGATGGAATTCCGTATGAGTTCATTTCCTGTTGAATACGCCGCGCTAATTCGGGATCCCCTTTGGCTGGGTAGTGGATCGCATACATTTCTTCGGGGAAACCATAAAAATCATAGATCATCGAATAGTCACTAACAGTCGAGATCAACTGTATTGAACTTTCAAAATGAGCCGAAAAGAGGATGATTCCCTTCGGAATTGGAACTTGTTTTGCGAGATTGCGAAGTGTTTTAGTATAGGTGTTTTCGTCAAAGATGATCGTTGGTGCACCGTGACCAATAAAATAGGATGGAAACATGAGTCGTCCACCTTATGAATAATTTCAGTATACACCTATCTATCTGGTTGAATGAATAAAACGGCTTTCGCCGTTTTATTCATTCGATTCCGCTAACATTGACATCGTAGATCTGAACTTTTAACGGTCCTGAAAAACGATTGACAAGTTGCCTTTCTTTAGAGAGAAACATATGATTATGTAGATCCATTATTTTACCGGAAACTGAACCACCGGTGACAGGTGTTTTCTTACCGTCTTCGATCAGATAACCTAAGCGGATTTCCCCGCCGAAATCACCTGTTTGGCCGTCAACGATGAAACTCGAGAAATCCAATACTTCTAGATTCACTCCCGTTTCCATTTCAGCAACCGACTTACTTCCACTCTCGACGATCATATTACGAAGATTGCCAGTTGGCTTCACTTCCATATAATGGCAATGACGTGCATCGCCCCAAACTTGGTTGAAGATCCCCTGATCGATTACTGTAGTGGTCACTAGAACCGTACCATCTTCATCGATTGGCGAATTGTGGCAAGAACCCGGTAAAGTTGGAACCATCGTGATACTGACGCGATCGGCGAGTGCGTTTTCTTGAATATTCTCTCCAACACTAAAATTACTTGATTTACTGTAAAGCGTCGAAGCATGAGTTGAAGAACGATAGAAACCGAAAAATTCACTCACGTTGTCGCCTGATAGAATCAGATTAGTCTTGTGTAGGGCGGGTGTTGTTTTCGCAACTGCTCTGTCTTTGGCTTCCGTGAACGTATCACGGAGTTGTCGATCCAGGTTTTCTTCGTTCAGTTCAGAGAAACGCAGATCACGATAAAGTTCGATTTCCCCTTTTTCATCGTGTGAATTAACAATCATTTCTAATTGCGCATCTTGCATCGAATAATGTAAATCAAATCCTTTTGCATTGACAAAATGGATATCGTGATGATTAGCGAAAACTTCGAAACTATTGATCTCACCTTGATATTTCTTCGCAGCATCAAGGGTAAAACGGATGATTCGTTGCCCAAGTTCGACTACATCTTCAGCAACTTGAATCGGTTCGATCACAGTCTTGTTGGTAGGTAGCACATAAAGTTGATTTTTGATTAATTTCGCACTTGCGATACCCTCATTGATCAACTGTTCGATTTCTTCGTCGGAATGAGTCGGATAGATTGTGATCTCGGCATGTCCCCGGGTAAACGGTTCACTGTCCGCATCGACATAGAGTTTGACTATTGTATAGGTTACTGTTTTACGTCTGCTTTGATCAAGTTTTTCAACAACGAAGAACCATTCAGCACTGACTGTCGTTCTTACTTGAACCGAAAAATCTGCGATTTCTTTATTATTTATGAGTAGATTCAGTAAGTTCGCATTCATTAACCCAACCTCGCTTTCGCTTTTATGTATGCCCCGCCATCAGCGGTCTTAACGAATTCTT
>JBBRCP010000066.1:0-9676 GCA_038204785.1 Erysipelotrichales bacterium | reverse complement strand
TTGAACTTTCTATTGGGTCGAATCGACACAACAGAGTTTTCACCGGTGAGTCGCATTGTCCAAACACGGAAAGTTCCCTTATATGGAAAAATTTCCGCTGGGGCTCCCTTCGAAGCTGTCGAGAATGATTTAGGTGAGATTGATGTCCCTGCTTGGCTCGCAAAAAAAGACAATCTCTTTGGGTTGATTGTCGCGGGTGATAGTATGAGTCGGATTGTACCGGATGGTTATATTGCGGTACTTCAGAAAACGGACTTTTTAGAGAATGGCGAGATCGGGGCAATCATGGTGAATGGCGAAGATGCGACACTCAAAAAATTCTTCCGGTTAACAGACTATGTGGTTCTGGAGCCGCTCAGCTATAATCCAGAGCACAAACCATTGATGATCAGTATGAGTGAACCGGAAGTTCGGATATTAGGACGGCTCGTGTGGGCATGCGCTGCCCACGAACTCTAAAAGGAGAATGACGATGAAAATTGGAATACGCACCCCCAGTTTAAAACGAAGCTTTACAGCAAGAACTACCGGTAGATTGACAAGATCCATGAAGAAAGCAATCAATCCTTTACAGGGCAAGTTAGATATGGGGCTTGTTTCTGCTCCGAAACGAGCTATCAATAATAAGATCTATAAGAAAATGACATTCAACATCTTTGATCTCTTCAAGAAAAGATAAAAAAAACACTCCATTTTGGGTTGGAGTGTAATACAATAAAAACTTTCAGGGGTTTTATTGTACTTTCATTATAATAAAAAAGTAGGAGGAAAGCAATTATGGCAGCGTATAAAGATCCGAAAACAAAGAAATGGTTTGTCAGTGCGGCTTATCGCGATACGAATGGAAAAGCCGTCGTTCATACAAAACGCGGATTTGAATCAAAACGCGATGCGCTCAATTATGAAACCGACTTTCGAAGAAATCTAAACCCGCACGCAAACCAATCAATCACGTACATTGAGTTAATGGATAAATTCCTTGAGAATAAGAAAGGTTCTGCAAACGCTGATTCCATCCACGAATACCGACATGTGGCCGGCCTGTTCTTCTCTTCCCTTTACGCCAAGAAGTTCACGGCTGTCAAATCGAAAGACTACATCACCATCCGATCCAACATTCTGGATTCTGAGTATTCTAAAAGTTATAAAAACAAGGCGATCACACTCATGAAGTCCATTTCACGCTTTGGTTATAACTTCTATGATTTCAAGGATCAAGCAAAGATGTTAACGAAATTATCAAATAATAGTTCCGATAAAAAAGACATGCAGGTCTGGACACCAGAGCAGTTTGATCTCTTTATCAGTCATGTGGATAGTTATGTATTTAAGTCTTACTATACCCTTCTCTTTCGAACCGGTTTACGGCGTAGCGAAGGTAAATCCCTTCTGAAGACAGATGTGAACAAGAACATCTTGAATATCGATAAAAGCATTCGATCCAACACAGTTGGCTTTAGGCCTCTTAAAAACGTCGCCAGTAAGCGAAAGATTCAACTCGATGAACAGATGCTTGAGATGCTAAAGCCGCTGCTAAGCCAGCCGGGTATCTTCCTATTTGGAAATGAAGAGCCAGTCGGTATTAGTTCGATTCAACGTCAGTTTGTAGATGGAATCAAGAAGTGTAATCAATCCTTAGCTGCGAATGACCAGCCATTAATTCCAGTGATTCGGGTCCATGATCTACGTCACAGTCACGCTTCTAACTTAATTAGTAAAGGAGCTAACATCGTCGCAGTCTCGAAACGTCTGGGACATTCCGATGTAAATATGACCCTCAAGATTTATACTCACTTGATGAAAGAGTCTGAAGACAAGCTTATGTCGATTCTAGATACCTTCTGAACCAACCTTCTTGTATAGTCACAGAATCAGAGCCCTTCGGGGCTTTTTACTTTATGGAGCAGGTTTATTTTCATCCCTAAATATGAATAATTAGTTGATTTGTATAGTCAATGTATAGTCAGAGCGAAAAAAAAGCCTTTAAACAGGCCTTTAAATGCACTTGGAGCAGGTGAGGAGAATCGAACTCCCGTATCGACCTTGGGAAGGTCGCGTTCTACCATTGGACTACACCTGCAGATTTACTTTAATCCTATTTTAGCACAAACAACAGATTCATGAACACCTATGTTTCAAAATATCACTATCGAATTCTCAACTATGTTTTACAACTCTTCAAAAGTAGAAGTAACAAGTTATAGTTTACTACTCTGCTGCTCAAGAAACATTTCAATGATGGTATTCACACCGTCATCTTCATTAGAATCAGCAATCAAATCAGTCACTTCTTTTACCGAATCTCCTGCATTTTTCATTGCATAACCGAATTTCGCATAGCGTATCATTTCAAGATCATTATTGCTATCTCCAAAAGCAAGAACTTCTTCAGAAGATATCTTCCATTTCTCGCATAACCTAGCAAGTCCGGCACCTTTTGTGATACCTGGAACGATCAAATCGATATTGTTGGGACCACTGGTGACCGGAAACATAAGATCACCGAATTCTCTTTTAAACATAGGTACAAAACTAGCAGCTGTCGAATTTTTGAAAATGAAACTGAACTTTAGGATCTGATCAGAAATTTCATTAAATGAATTCAATTTTTTGATTCGGTGAAAATAGTGGCTAGCACTTTCATAGAGTTCTTGATCACTTTCGAGGACATATGCAAACTTTTTTCCACAGACGATCACTCTCATACTTGGATTATTTGTCGCAAAGTCCATTACTTTTTGATAGGTACTTTCGTTGATATTGACTGAAAACAACTCCTCGTTATGGTCGACGATATAGGCTCCGTTCTCTGCCACATAAGTGATTTCATCTTGAAAGTCTTCGAAAAAAGACTTTAACTGAAAGTACTGATTTCCGCTGGCTACAACAAATCGAACACCTTGTTCTTTCATGCGCCGGTAAAGTTTTCTGAATCGCGGACGGTTATATTCCATCTTTGAATTCAGAAAAGTTCCATCCATATCGACTGCGATTAGTTTTATCGTCATTTTTTCTCCCAATGATCCTCTGATTCGACAAGTTTGACAACGCTGCTACAAGACTGCCTCTTGTTTTATATTGTACCATTGAACGTCAGTGATTGAATCATGATTTCCAAATCAACTTTGATTTTGATATAAAAAAAGACTTGATTTTCTCAAGTCTGAGTTAAAAATCAATAAATAATCACTCATTACCTAATAATTGTAACCGTAGGAACTTTCCCTTTTCGTAAATATAGAAATAAAACCGGTAAAGCCAAAGCAAGTACTTGAACAATCAATTGAATCACAATATTGTCAGGTAATAACATCACCACCAAGTAGATGATCCATGCCATTCCACCCACCCATGTATATAATATAAAGAAGAATCCACTTAACACAACACTGATACCAAGTAAAAAGACTTCCAATACAACTCCATAGATCACTGACTTTTTCAGTTCAGATTGACTCATATCATTGAAAAAAAACTTGGCACAAATGATATAAAAGAATATTGTTGCGACACCCATAAGATCATACAGATAGTATGAAACCGTTGCGTTATTGATCCAATTCAATACTAACACTAAAGGAATGTACAAGATAATATCGAGAATCGCGATCTGAAACAGACAAGCGATCACTCGATATTGAGGCTTGATTTTTTGAAGTAACTGCTGATATTTTTCCATGTGTTTCCCTCGCGTCTATAGTACTATTTTTATTAAACAAAATGAATAAGTTATTGCGCATCCATCAACTTTTGGATCACAGAACCTAAACGTTTGATTCCTTCTTCGATCAAAGCATTATCAGAATTAGTAAAATTCAGTCGAAGTGTCGATACGTTACTTTCGCTGACGTAAAACGGATCACCGGGTACGAAAGCTACTTTTTCCAAGCCTGCAAGTTCCATCAGTTTCATTGAGGAAATTCCATCGGGAAGGGTTGCCCACATAAACATACCACCTTCCGGTTGAGTCACTTGTACTTGCGGAGGGAAATATTTTTTAATCATTTCACCCATGAAAATACATCTTGATTTATACATAACTTTTATTTTTTCAATATGGGCATCTAAATCATTATCGATTAAATATTGATAAACGACACGCTGTGAGAAATTATTCGTATGCAGATCCGCCGCTTGTTTGGCAATGACTAGTTTATCCATAATCTCAGGGCAAGCCACTACCCAACCTAAACGCATACCCGGAGATACGATTTTCGAAAACGATCCAAGCAAAATCCCGTAATCATCCATAAAGCATTTGATTGGCGGAATCTCTTCACCTAAGAAACGAAGTTCACTATACGGATCATCTTCAACCAACAGTACATTATGCTCTACTAAAAGGTTCGCAAGTGCTTTCCGGTTCGCTGGTGAATAGGTGAGCCCGGATGGATTTTGAAAGGTCGGTACTGAATAAAAAAACTTAGGTTGATGTGTTTCCAATAGTTTCGCCAGTGATTTTAAGTCAACCCCATCTGAATTTAATGTGACAGTCATAAGATTCGGTTGATAAAAAGATAGTGATTGAATCGCCCCTAAATACGCCGGACTCTCAATCAAAATATCATCTCCCTCATCAATAAAAACCTTACTCAACAGATCTAATGCCTGTTGAGAGCCATTGGTGATCAGTATATCTTCAGCTCTGATATCCAATCCGAAACGCTTATTGTATCGCTTAGCTATATAGTTACGAAGCGGTAAGTATCCTTCTGTCGTTCCATATTGAAGAATATTATTTCCATCTGCTTCCAATACTTTTTGCGTTGCGACTTCAATTTCTTTCAACGGAAATGAACTTGGATTGGGAAGTCCACCCGCAAATGAGATCACTTCAGGGTTCTGAGTTATTTTTAGTATTTCTCTGATAAACGATTTTTTGACATATTTCATTCGATCTGCAAATAATAATTTCATGTTTTTTCCTCGTTTCAATCAGCAAAATTCGCAAGTTCGAATCATAATAATAGTCCCTTGATACACCAATTTTGAAGTAAGTAGTGATAATTGTCAACAAGAACTGCAGGGTCGATCCATCTTTCATAATGATAGCGCTTAGATTGACTTCCTGTTTAGGAAAGTTCGTGTTTCGCTTATTCTCAATGGTAAGATCGTTTAATTTTTTGTCCCAAATAAATAAAACGGATACACGTTATGTATCCGTTAATCAACTAGATAATCAATCGTCTTTAGAACGGATGATCTCGATCAGTGTCTTGGCAATATTCTCGTCGAATCGTTCATCGATCGATTCAACAATAAGGTCGATAGCTTCTTGTTTTGAATGTCGAGGACCGACTTTCTTGAAGCGGATCGCATCGTAATAATCAGCAATCGACAGAATTTTAGCGGCTAACGGTATCTCACTTGATGTGATCCCTCGCGGGAATCCCTGTCCGTCTACTCGTTCATGATGTGATAGGACGATTTCTGAAATATTAGCCAGATCACTCAATTGACGTAATATCTGATAACCGATTTCCGGATGACGTTTGAACTCTGCCCATTCCACCTCATTCATCCAACCCGCTATCAAACTGATGGATTTATCGATACCGATCATTCCAATGTCATGCATACTGGCAGCTAAACCGAGATTTTTTAATTCACTTGTGTTGAGGTTCAATTCACTGCCGATTTCAAAACACAGTTGTTTTACACGTTCGCAATGATCCATTTCATCCGGTATCTCACTGTTCAAGGATTCGATGATCCGTTCGAGTGTTTGATGCTTCATTAGGTTACTTTCCGTCAATTTACTGGCATACATAACATTATCCGCTTTCATCCCAATATAACTGAGTGTTTCTTCACTGGATTGTTGCGTAGCCGCTCCAAACGAAACCGATAAAACCAAACGTTCTGTTTTTGTTGAGTTGATTTTCGATTGAAGACGTTTTATAACATGTTGTGCCACTTTTTCATCTGTATTTGGCAACAATAAAACAAATTCATCACCTCCGACTCTAAAAAATAGATCTTGTTTCCGCAAACTCTTCGATATAATCGAAGAAACCAATTTCAGTAATTGATCCCCCTCATAATGACCGAAGGCATCATTTGTCATTTTTAATCCATTCACATCCGCCATAATATACGTCAACGGCAGGTTTTCCGGCAATGTCGGGAGTTGAATCGTTTTTTCAAAGAAAGCTCGATTGTATAAACCGGTCAAAGGATCATGATAACTCATATACAAGATCGTATCTTCGGTTTTCTTTCGCTCCGTGATCTCAGTAACGAAATTCAACGTTGCAACACGACCTTCCCATTGTAGAATCACCGCACTCAACTCGACCCAAATGATCGCTCGATCTTTGCGCAGAACTCTAAATTGGTAACGATCGGAAACCGCTTCACCGTGCATGCGTTTATTATACGAATTCATCATCAATTCACGGTCATCACGATAGACAAAGACCGGAAACGGAACACTGTTGAGCTCTTCTTGTGAGTATTGAAATATAGCAATTGTAGCCGGATTACTGTAACAGATCCGACCGTCTTGGATAACAAAAATGCTTTCCGATACATTTTCAATCAGTAGACGATATTTCGCTTCCGATTCAAGTAATTTCAAATTATTATCGCGCCATTCGCTAATATCGCGTGATACACCACGTATTTCCGTGTTACCCGTCATTTCATTCCGAAAGAAAGACGTAACGACCTCGGTCCAGACCAACGTTCCATCTTTATGACGATGTCTGTATTCATTGACGATATGATGGCTGGAAGTATTACCCGATACAATAAATTTCTTTTTATTCGTAATGATCATAGTTAGGGCAAGTTCAGCATCTTCTTGCGTGAACAGAATCGAGATCGGTTTCCCAATCACTTCTTCGCTTTTATAACCGAGCATTGTATAGACCGAACTGGAAACATACTGGATGATCATTGTTTTTACGTCAATGACCCATAATACATCCTTGATACTCCCTGTCAGTTGTTGAAACATCTGAACTTGATTCAACAGACGATCTACTGTATCGGTGTTGATTGGGGTAAAAGACGCACTGTTTTTTGCGTTTATAACTTGTTCTTGTTTTTTCAATTCATTACTTTTTTTATTCATTATTAACCTTTCAGAAATGATCGATCTTTCGTTATTACGTTAAGTTCATTACTTCTTTTTTTCTTCACTTTTTGTTAGCTTAGAGAAAAATTCACATCTTCTCCAACAAACTAAACAAGCGCGAAAGTATCGGCAGATAACGAGAATACTGCAAATGCTTTTATCAACTTCGATCGATAAGAATTCGAGTATTAACTAATTTCTCTCCAGCGAAATATAATCAAAAGGTTAACTTTTTATGGCTTGTGAGATTATTTAATTATAGCACTAACTTCCCCATTATTCCTTTTTGCTAAGCGATTTTATAATTATTTTTGTCACTATACCTAAATTGTCATCATTCCCACTCTAACAAGCGCTTCTGACCTTCCAGTTTCCGTAAATCAGTGATGTTTTGACTTACTTCAAGTGTCCCGAGATAATTCCCCGCAACGGAGCGCAACGCAAAATACTGAATATGGATAAATTTCCCGTTCATCTGTATCCAAAAACTGGCACTGTCTTTATTACCGTTTCTGAATGCTTCGATGATTCTCAATACGACCGCCACGCTGTCGGGCGGATGGCAATTTTTGACATCTCTACCGATAATACTAGGAGATCTTGGAAAGATCCGTTCTTTCGGACGCGTGAAATAACGTACTTTATTGTGTTCATCGATGAATGTGAGATCGACCGGTAATATATCGAAAATCGCCGCCATCTGTGCAAAATCAAGTGAACCTGTACTTGCGGTAAAAATCCCAGGTAAAGTGGCTGTATTATACTTCACTTGGCTAGGTTTTACTTCTACATTGATAAAAGGAAACGTATACTCATAACTCTGCTCAAGCATCGCTTCTTGCTCATTCATCGAAAGCATTTCAGAGGCACAAGGGAATAAGATCAGTTCTTCTTTATCGATACAACCATAGAGTAAAAAGTAAAGTTTTCCTATTTCTGCATTCAGGTTTTTTAGGTCGATTCTCTCATTTTCCAAAAGTGATATCACCTTGGAAAGTGATATGCCGATCTGATCGTGAAGTGCCCACATGATTTTCAATCCTTCAAACCGTTTCGCTTTCATTTCAAGCATCGGAAAGAGGATATTCTGGATTTTAACATAATGATCATTGAATACTTTCAGTTCGCCAAACCCTTGCGACATTTCTGTTTTATTGTTTTCGAACGCTTGTTGCTTGATCAATTCCTTTAGTTTCGCTAATTTGTCTTTAAGCGCTGCGTTTTCAAGCATCATAATGGCAAGATAGCTTCCTGCTTCCGGTTTCTTCCATACATAGTGCGACAATCCAACATGGAAAACATGGATCACTCGATCGAGATAAACAAGAATTTCAGATGGTTTTGAACCTTGTTGCAACTGTTGATAAAACACTTCAACTGCCTCCGGTGGTGTGATGAGTGCCAGTTGATCTGAATAACGATCATATAATTGTCTTGTGTTCTTGTTCAAAGACAACTCATTCACGTAAGAACTCAATTCTTTGATTCGTTCATTGTTCATGATTTTCTCCTTCATGAGAGTCACTATTTGATTTCTACTGTTAACTATTCAACTGTTGATATCGCAACCGAATTGTCAGTGTGTTCATTTAACGCTCGGTAGTTGATTGACGAACTGCAGAAAATCAACATATGTTCCCGAATAATCGGAAGTATCCGGAAGTTGATGTTTGTTTAATAGATAGTTGGTGATGCAATAAGTTGTAATGCCCAATTGACCGCTGATCATATCTTCGGCAATATCATTACCCACCATGATACATTCTTCGGGAGTACGTTGAATATCACTCAATATCTCACGGTAGAATTCGATCTGCGGTTTACAGAAATGATTGTTTTCGAATGAACTCACATAGATAAAATCATTACGATTGATGCCTGCCCATTCGATCCGTTTATCGATCGCCAATTTCGGAAACATCGGATTGGTCGCTATCACGAGCGAATACCCTTTGTTTTTGAGTGTTTCAACAGCTTCATGAATTTCGGCTGTTTGCATAACTGCATTTCGAACTAAATCAAAATCCGATTCATAGTAATCCGTAAAACGTTTCTGATATTCAGGAAGTTGCTCTTGCACTGTTTTTTCGAGTGCACTCATAAAAGCTTCTTCATTGGTGATCAAATTCAAATCATTCACCATCGCTTTGGTTGCTGACCAAATCAAGGTCACAAACTCAGTCGGTGTCAAAAGATCGGTAAATCTGGCCGACAAGCCTTTAAAATAAAGTTCTTCGAATTTCTTCATATCGATCGGAAGCAATGTTCCGTCCAAATCAAATAGGATTGTTGTAATCTTGTTCATCGTTTACCTCACTTATTCTTCTATTGTAACGAAGTCATTGACGTCATGTCAACCCATCAATTGATTTGATATACAAAGTTTCTTTCTATTTACACAATTCGTCTTTTCACCGTCAATCGTGATGATTTTTTTGAATCCGATTATGTGAATTGTCCTTCGAATTTCCTGAATTACCAAAGTAATTGCCGTTACATAGAAAGAAAGCATAATTCTTAGAGTTAAGTCAACTTTACCTAACAAAACCAGAAATAAGGTTGATAATTGATCATGTTTTTGAATCATTCAAGCAT
>JBBRCP010000065.1:0-9679 GCA_038204785.1 Erysipelotrichales bacterium | reverse complement strand
GCATCGCCAAGTTATCAGAGATCATAGATAAAGTCCTCACGCAAATTATAACTTAAATTACAATTGTGCGAGGACTATGAATGAATCATTGATCAGTATTTTTCAAGATGGCGAAGATTCATCTTCGTCACTTTTTTATTTCGTAGTGACCGGTGATTAAAATAGTAGGCTTGTGCGTGGTATAATAAACTCACTAAGGGGAATACCTATGCGCACGATGGAAAGTTATCGCTGTATCATCCGACCCTTTCAACACGGAGATGCAGCTGATGTTTATGAATATTCAAAGTCCGAAAATGTGGGGATCCATGCGGGATGGCAACCCCATCTTTCATTGGTTGAATCAACGGAATTTGTTGAACGATGGATCACCCAAGCCGATATTTGTGCGATCGTACTCAAAGAAACAAATAAGGTGATCGGTACGATCAGTGTGCGCACTGTTTCAGCTGAAAGTGATCTACAATATAAACTGGGTTATATGATCGGCGAAGAGTACTGGAATCATGGACTCATGAGTGAGGTTGTTCGCTGTGTTTTGGATGAGATCTTTTACGAATTGAAAGCCTGTACGTGTATACTTCACACGTATTCTTATAATCTTCGCTCAGTCAATATCGCTGAAAAATGCGGGTTTCACTTGGAACGTGTTCGACTTAATTCGATCGTACGATTTGATTATGCGGTGTTGGATGATTTGATTTATCAAGTATCCGCCATCGAGTATAAAAATAAATTCGGTGGGAAGATTATCGCTCATATTCGTCATGTATCGGATAAAATCAAAGGTTCGGTCTATTACCGAAGTGCAGTACGGGCAATTATTAAGAAGGGTGACCACTATCTGTTTGTTCAATCACATAAGTTTAATGATGTTAAATTTCCGGGTGGCGGAGTCGAAAAGAACGAAGATAAGTTCGATGCCTTGATGCGTGAAGTTCGCGAAGAGACGGGATATTTAGTGAAACCGGAATTTATTCATTATGGATATACTGACGAGATCAACAAATCCATTTATCCGGATACTGATATTTTTCAGATGCGATCGGATTATTACACTTGTGAAGTATATGATGAAACAACATCGCAAGAATTAGACGATTATGAGCGTGAATATGGTTATGAAGCCGTTTGGATGAATATCGAAGAAGCGTTAAAAATCAATCAACATGTATCAACCATCCATCAATTAAGATGGGTGAAACGCGAGATCATCGTGATGGAAAAATTACTTCGCGCGTCCAAGGCTCCATGGCAGAGGAAGATCTGATGAAACGTACGACCAAGACAGTACTATTTGTTTTTTCAATCGTAACACTGATCGTTTTATCGCTGGCAACGATTAAACTGACCCAATGGCTTGGCTATTTTCCTTCAAACTATTATCGTGCTGCTGATTTTGGTGTAGTGGATTTACGGAGTCCGATCGATGCGAATCAGAACGGAATCGATGATTTCAGTGATCTTGTTTTAGGGACTAGAGCGGATGCGGTGGCGATGCCGAAATATAAGAGTGCCTATTATGCGGGCGGCTATCCCCCGATCAACGAAGGTGTGTGTACGGACTTGATGTGGCGGGCATTTAAAACAGCCGGATATGATCTTAAAAGTTTAGTCGATACAGATATCCAGGCAGCGATTCGAGATTATCCGGGAACCAAAGGTAAAGCAGAACCGAATATCGATTTTCGCAGAGTCCGCAATCTCAAAGTATTCTTTGACCGTAATGCACAGTCACTGACAAGCGATCTTTCGCAACTGACACAATGGCAACCCGGTGATATCGTCGTTTTCGGGAAAAGTTATACGCATATTGCGATTATTTCCGATCGTCGAAATGCGAAGGGGATTCCGTATCTGATCCATAATTCAGGACAACCGGTCCGGGAAGAAGATGCTCTAGTAAGCATTGCGAATAGTAAAACGATCACGGGACATTACCGTTGGTTACCGATTCGATCGTATATGATGACTGAAAATCAATTTAATTCATTGGTCCAACAAGCTATGAGTATGGATCGATAATGATGCATAGGAGACAATTGAATCAATTGCTTCGATGAGATATCGATGAAAAAGAAAGAGGTGTTGTTATGAGAAATCAACATGCATTCAATTATAATTGGCTCTATACGAATGCCCCGACACAGAAGAGTATTGAATACTCAACCGATGAATCAGAATTTGAAATGGTGATGCTTCCTCATACCAACACTGTTTTACCGTATAATCATTTTGATCCTTCGCTTTCCGAATTCGTTAGTTGTTATCGCAAGAAATTCATTATTGAAAAGAAAGATATCGGCTTGATCCATACCTTGTTGTTTGAAGGTGTCATGAGTCAATGTGATGTGTATCTTAACGGTGAATGGCTAAAGAGCCATGTCGGGGGATACACAGCGTTTACGGTCGAGTTAAATAAAGCACTTCGTTTCGGTGAGAATGTGATCGCGGTGATGTGTGACAGTCGTCCAAATTCGGAAGTTCCGCCATTTGGAGGTGCAATCGACTATCAGACATATGGAGGTATTTATCGTGAAGTTACACTACTTGTTAGAGACCGCGTTGCCCTCGATAACACGCGGTTATTGAGTGAAAAAGTAAGTGAAATCCATCCGATTCTTCATTTTTTTGCTGATGTGGTGAATCTTGATACGATCAGCGGGTTGAATCTGAATCTCTGTGTGCTGAGTGATCAACAAGTGATCCAACGTATTTCGATTCCGTTGATGGAGGGTCAAGAGAAAATCGACGCGTCATGGGAAATCGAAGCACTTGAGTTGTGGAGTCTCGATCATCCTATGATGTATACATTTTCAGCTGAATTAGTGAGTGCGTTGACGCAAGATACGGTACTTATTGATTTTGGGATGCGTGATGCGAAATTCACAGCGGATGGATTTATACTGAACACTCAAAAAATCAAACTGCGGGGGCTTAACCGGCATCAGTCATATCCTTATGTGGGTTATGCGATGCCAAAGCATGTCCAAGAGAAAGATGCCGATATTTTAAAATATGAATTAGGCGTCAATTTCGTCCGAAGTTCACACTATCCCGCCAGTCGTCATTTCCTTAATCGATGTGATGTCATTGGTTTATTGGTATTCGAGGAAATTCCCGGTTGGCAACATATCGGTGATGAAAAATGGCAGCGTATCGCGCTTCAGAATGTTGAGGAAATGATCCTTCACGATGGGATGCATCCAAGTATAATATTGTGGGGGGTTCGCATCAACGAATCACCGGATCATCATGATTTCTATCAAGCAACCAATCAACTGGCTAGACGATTGGATCCGACTCGTCAAACCGGCGGAGTCCGTAATTTCGCTCATAGTGAAATATTGGAAGATGTATATACGTACAATGATTTCTCATGCGACTCATCAACAAGTTCATTACTACCGGTCCATAAAGTGACGAAGGCGAATGTTCCTTATTTCGTTAGCGAACATAACGGTCATATGTTTCCAACCAAGAAGACAGATCCTGAGTCGAAACGTTTGGAACATGCACTTCGGCATGCCGGAGTATTGTCGGCGATGATGGTAAATCCACGCATATCTGGTGCGATCGGATGGTGTATGGCTGACTATAACACCCGCAATGATTTCGGTAGCGGAGACAATATCTGTTATCACGGTGTCATGGATATGTTTCGACTGCCTAAATTAAGCGCATATTTATATCAATCGCAATCTGAATTTCAACCGATCATGGAGATCTCTTCAGAGATGAACATCGGTGAATGGCCGGGCGCCTACTTAAAACAGATCGCTGTATTCACGAATCTGGAGGCTGTAAAACTCTATAAAAACGATGTACTGATTGGAACGTTTGTAGCAGATTGTGCTGATTATGCATCTCTTGATCATCCACCGATTCTGATTGATGACTTCATCGGATCACAGATGGTTGATAATGAACATTTCTCGGTGCAGGATAGCGAATTGGTGAAATCGATATTAAAAGCCTTTCAAGCGAAAGGCGGTAAGTTGAGTTTAGTGGATTCTCTCAAAATGGCATGGATCATGCTGAAACACAAGATGAGTTATCCGCAAGGCGTAGAACTTTACAATAAATATGTGGCTAACTGGGGTACAAATTCTGTGCACTATCGTTTTGAGGGATATCAGAAGGATCAACTCATCTTGGTCAAACGGATTGCTCCGCTTCCGGCGAATCACTTAAGTGTGATTCCCGATGAAACAGAACTTACCATCGGTGATACTTATGATGCGGTACGAATCGTACTGCGCCTTACCGATGCGAATGAACGGATCAAATGGTTGACGCAAGAAGCCGTTACTCTCCATCTTACTGGTCCGGCAGAGATCATCGGTCCAAAAACGATTACACTAATCGGGGGTTCTACTGCTTTTTGGATCAAAACAACAAGTGTTGCCGGAACCATCAACGTCACTGTTAACAGTGATCGTTTCGGGGAAACCACCGTTACGCTCAACTCCCACAAAGACACCCCATATAAAACGAAAGAGGAATCAGAATGAAATTGATTGAAATATACCCGAATGCGAAATTAAATATGACCATCTGTCGCATGTGTAAAATATGCAATGGTGAAGCTTGCCGTGGACTCACACCTGGATGTGGTGGTAAAGGTAGTGGCGAAACGTTTGTTCGAAATGTAGCTGATCTAAAGAAGGTATCGCTGCCAATGAAAGTAGTGCGCGATGACTATGATGTTGATACAAGTTTTGATTTCTTCGGTCACCAATTACGTGCTCCGATCTTCGCTGCGCCGGTTACTAACTATAAAGGTAATTACGGAACATATATGAGTGAAACAAAAATCGATCAAGCACTGTGTCAGGGTTGTGATGATGAAGGGATCATGGCTTTTATGGGGGATTGTCCGATTGATTCTTTGGTTCAGGACAGTTTTGATGCGCTCGAATCTGTGCAGGGAAGAGGCGTTTTTACAGTAAAACCATGGCGTAATGAGTTGGTGATCGATAAAATCAATGCGGCTACGGGAGTCGGTTGCGAAATTATCGCTATGGATGTGGATGCGGCCGGCTTGATTCATATGAAAAATACACCAACACCCTTAGGGTTCAAAAATCTAAAAGACTTAAAAGAAATCAAAACTGCATTTGCAGGTAAGTTAATTATCAAGGGAATCATGACGATTGATGATGCGTTGATCGCACTTGAAGCAGGAGCTGACGGTATTGTAGTTTCCAATCATGGTGGAAGAGTGATGGATGACGGAGAATCAACGATCTCTGTTCTTTCGGTGATATCCAGCACAGTTGCCGGTCGCATGATGGTGTTGGTTGACGGAGGATTCAGAAGCGGCAGTGATGTTTTTAAAGCGATTGCACTTGGAGCCGATGGAGTCATGATCGGTCGACCATATTCGCATGTTGCCATTGGCGGCGGGCGTGAAGGTGTCGCATTATATACCCAGAAAATCATCAATGAATTAGCTGAAGTGATGCGCATGGCAGGCACTCAAACGTTAAGTGACATCAAAAAATTGGCTGTGAAAACTAATTTCTGATGAGTATGGATAAGACGAAACTAACACGTAATCTACGCGTTACTTATTTATTGGAAACACTTATCAATATTAATTTCACACAAGCTCTTTGGGTGACTTACCTGGCATTCAAAGGTTTTTCGCTTGTGGAAATCGGGCTTTGCGAGAGTGCATTTCATCTGACTAGTATTACAATGGAACTACCGACAGGTATGGTGGCAGATCTATACGGTCGTAAAGTCAGCCGTTTGGCATCGATCATTGTAAAAATCCTATATCTGATTTTGTTGTTTTTCGCAAATTCATTTCCGATGGCTATTGCTGCTTTCGTTTTGTGTGCGATCGGGTATAATCTTGATTCAGGTTCAGATAGTGCGTTAGTGTACGATTCGTTGCTTTTGATGAATGAAGAAAAGCGTTTTCCCGGTGTTCAAGGAATGCGTGAAGTTCTGATGCAAAGTTCAGCATTGATTGGTGTTTTCATCGGTGGATTAATGGCAGACATCAGTTATCCGTTAGCTATCTTCTCAGCGATTGGATTTTTCGGATTAGCCTTTATTGTCGGTTTATACTTGACAGAACCACCGATTGAAAAGATAAATTCAGTCCATCAAAATGCCTTTATCAAACAATTTTCGATTAGTAAAAAGATTTTAAAAACGGATCCGTACTTGTTGGAAATGATGATCACCAGTGGTATCTTTCTAAGTTCTGTCACTACCGTCCATTTCTATTTGACCGCTTATTGGAAGAACGATGGTTTTTCGTTAAAGACCATTGCCTTGTGGTTAATGTTGGAATCAGTCGGAGCGATTCTTGGTGGCGCCTTGGCAAGTCGCATTATGAAACGAATCTCGTATAACACTCTATTACGGAAACTTCCCATACTGATTGGATTCTTGTTGTGGGTGATCATCGTAAAGTATGTGGGCGTTGTAGCGCTCTTCGGTTTGGGCTTTATTGATTCATTATTTTATGTGGCTGTACAAAATGAAATCAATCTTCGTATCCCAAGTCAAAAGCGCGCAACTGTCTTGTCAGTCAACAGTATGTGCTTCAGTCTTGCCATGATCGTACTATTTCCAATGATCGGTTGGATTGCGGATATCAGTACGTTACCGATCGCATTTCAAGTTCTGGCTGCACTCGTAACAGTGACGGCACTGATGATGAATTTCATGCCAAAAAGAGAATCAATGATTAAATAGAGTTCAGGTGTTCGAAAAGAACGCCTTTTTATTGAATTTATCTCAATAACCACGTTAATAGCAAGCGTCACAGTTGAAACGATAACGATATTTGATATACTTAATTAAGAATAAAAGAAATTGGTGATCATTGAATATTACGTGAAGAATGTTTTTTTGTTTACACACAACCACTTGAAAGGAGATTTGAATGAGAGATTCATTGACGATTGTATTATCAGGTGAAGCAGGTCAAGGACTGGCGACGATCGAAGAGTTTTTAGTAGAAGCGATTTCGAAAGAATATCATGTGTTCACATCCAAAGAAGTTATGAGTCGGGTCAGAGGCGGAAATAATACCGTTGAGATCCGGATCGCAAAAGAATCTGTCGGTGCACTTAGATATGGGATCGATTATTTGTTTTTATTGAATAACCATTCCTTTTATCGTTTGACCAAAAGAGTCACTGACCAAACAGTTGTATTCACGGAAGATAGTTTTGTTTCAGATGAAGAATTAAGTAAGAGTGGGGCAGTCCGTCAATTACTCAATTTGAGTGAACTTGCGAAACAAGCCGGTAATCGGATCTTCGCCAATACCATCTTGTTTGGCTATATTGCCGGCATGCTTGACCTGATGAAGGAAAGTTGTCACGAACTGATAACTAATCGTTTCGCTGCTAAGGGTGATAAGATCATCGCTGAAAATCACAATGCGTTCAACCTTGGATTTGAGTTAGGGAAAACGTATGTGTTACCAAAGAAGATCAGTAAACCTGCAACCATTCCGACATACAAAATAATCGATGGAAATACGGCAATTGGGATTGGTGCGTTGGCTGGTGGAGTTAACTTCATCGCTTCGTATCCGATGTCACCGGGGACCTCACTGTTGTCTTTTTTAGCGGGAAAAGGGAAAGAATTCAATGTTTTGGTTGAGCAAGCTGAAGATGAGATCGCTGCCCTGAATATGGTAGTCGGCGCTTGGTATGCCGGGGCACGTGCGATCGCAACGACATCAGGTGGTGGATTTGCGTTGATGACCGAAGCTGTCAGTTTAGCCGGTATCACAGAAACACCGGTTGTTGTCCATGTCGCTCAGCGACCGGGTCCGGCAACGGGTTTACCAACGCGTACCGAACAGGCTGATTTGAATTTAGTGGTCTATGCGGGTCATGGGGAATTTCCTCGTATTGTTTTGGCTCCGGGCAAACTTGAAGATGGAGTCCATTTAGCACAGCGGGCTTTTTGGTTGGCAGATAAGTACCAAGTACCTGTGTTTCTTTTGAGTGATCAATATTTCTTGGAGTCCTTTGGACAAATGGTCCCATTTGAAGTCGACGATAAATATCTAACGAGTTTTGTTGTTAAGACCGATGCAAAGTATCAACGCTATGCCTTCGATCCTTCGGGTATTTCACCGCGCGGAATTCCGGGTTACGGTTTGGGCTTTGTGAAGTCAGATAGTGATGAACATGATGAAGCCGGTCAGATCACCGAAGATTTTGATGTTCGAGTTGCCATGAATTATAAGCGTCTCAATAAACGGCAACTTTTATTAGAGGATTATGTGGATGCTGAATTGATCGGACCGAAGAATTACAAGAATCTATTGGTTGGATGGGGATCGACGTATGGTGTGATCAAGGAATACATCGAGACCAGTGATAGTAAGAACACAGCGTTCTTACACATTCGCCAACCGTTTCCGTTACATTCGAAACTCAAAAAATATTTCGACCAATCAGAAAATACGATCGTAATTGAAAATAATGCGACCGGACAATTCGCTAATATTTGTAAATTGGAATTAGATGTTAAAATTCATAGTTCGATACTCAAATATAACGGTGAACCATTTTCTATAGAAGAGATTACCCAACGGGTAACGGAGGCAGTACGATGAGTAAGTTTGATTTCGAACATGATATCGACATCGCTTGGTGTCCCGGTTGCGGTAACTTTCCACTACGATTGTCGATTATAAAAGCACTTAATGAACTAAGTTTGGATCCGACTCAGGTTGTCTTCTCGTCCGGTATCGGACAAGCCGCAAAAATGCCGCAATACATTGATGCGAGTTATTTCAACGGTCTGCACGGGCGTGGGCTTTCTGTCGCTGTAGCAATTCAAGCAGCCAATCCAAGTTTAACTGTCATCGCCGAGGGCGGTGATGGGGATATGTATGGTGAAGGAGGCAATCACTTCATTCAGAACATCCGCCGCAATCCTAACATTACGCATATCGTACACAACAATATGATCTATGGACTGACTAAAGGACAAGGTTCACCAACCAGTCCGCGTGACTTAGTAACACCAATCCAAGTGGATGGGGTTGTTAATGAACCGTTCAATCCGATGGCGGTTGCACTCTCAATGGGAGCTACGTTTGTTGCCAGAGCGTTTACCGGTGATTCAGAGCGAACCAAAGAAATCATCAAAGCTGCGATCCTTCATAAGGGTTATGCGATCGTTGATGTTTTCCATCCTTGTGTGACGTTCAATAAGGTAAATACATTTGCTTGGTACAAGAATAATTCTTACTGGTTGGAAAATGACTATGATTCAAGCAGTTTGAGTAATGCGATGGCGAAAGCACTTGAAGTTCAAAAATTTCCTTTAGGAATTCTCTATGAGGTTAAAGGTAAACCTACCTTTGATGATAATTTGAATGTCTATCATGATGATAAATCACCGATTATTTCTCGTAAACGCGATATTGCCAACGTCAATCGTCTGTTAAAATAGCCCGCAAGGGCTATTTTAATTTAGGGGTAGGTTAATCAGATAACGAACTATTATTTATCAAAAAAAGTACGAAATAGTTATGAATACGGGCAGTTAGTGTCAAATAAGTGTGGAATAAACAAGAAAGATAAGAGAGAGCGGATGAACAAACATCGGCTTTCTTCATTGTTGGGCGATAAGTCCTTTCAACCAACGGCTATGGGAAGATTTTTCATAAACTGTGGAGTGCAAA
>JBBRCP010000064.1:0-9723 GCA_038204785.1 Erysipelotrichales bacterium | reverse complement strand
GTTATAAAGAGACTCTTTGTAGAAAAAGTACAACGCTTTCCACTACGTAAGATTCATTCATAAATCAATTCTCTTTTAGTGCGCCAAAATGTCGCACTTTTTTTCTGAGCTTTAAAGAACTTTCCTATAAGATAAAAAAAGCACAAGTTCATTGTGCTTTTGCGATCAATAACCAACGATTTCGATACCGGCCGCACGACTTTGATTTTGGCAGATCACATTCCCTTTTTTATCGGTCAGAACAAATTTAACTTCACCTGAGAGTTCTTCTTTGATTTTATCTTTCATTTTACCCAAGTGTGGAGCGATCAACACACCGGGTCGTTTCGAAACACCCTCGATTCTTAAGATAGACTTGTTATTTGTGAACGTTACACTGATACGTCCATTTTCAACTTTTGTCAACTTCATCTTACTCTGATTATAGGTAGCGAATCGATATTCCTTATTATTTACACTGAGATTACAAATATATCCTTTGAATGACATTTTCATAAACGGTATATGGGCGATCGACAAGAAAAGACTGACAGTTTCATCAGCGAAACTATTACATTGAAGCCAGATATACGCTTTCGGAAAAGAGCTTCCCCAATCTTTTTCAAGATATCCGGTTCCATGATCGAAGTCGATTTTTTCATGATCGATCGTTAGTGAACCATTGATGGTATGATGCATACTGATGATTCCGTGATAACATTCCATCTTTGGCATATAGGTAAAGAAACCCATGATTCCTGGCGATATCCATGATTTCTTGATTGACGTAAATGACCCTAATCTTAACGTTCCGGATATGTGTTTCGAGTGTTCATTCAGATTTACTGTGATTGCCGATTCAGTAAAAAAATTGTCACCTATTCTGAGTGAAAACGGCTTCTCTGTAAAACTGAAAACTTCTAGCGGATAGCGGATATAACCGGTCTGAATGGGTTGTTCATCACTTCCATCCAATTCAGCATAGATATATTGAACGAAGCAATGGCGATCATTTTCAACCAAACTGATCCCCGGTATAAAACTGATTACATGTTTTTTGTCTTGTGAAATTTGCTTAAAATACCAACCTTCAAAGTAGTGTTGACTGGTGAGTTTGCCTTGAAATAAGATCGGTTGATTGATTCGGTTCATAATTTTCCCCTTTACTCGTTTCATCCAACGATTTGCTGTGAATGTGATGTTTATTTAAGAATATCATACAAAATAGGACTTGCTACCTATAATAACCGATTCATGTTCATAATCAATAAAATAGTACTATCCAAAAAAGATATCAACTGCGTATTATTGACTTTTATCAGAAACAACAGTACATTTAAAACAAATTAGCCGATAAAGGAACTGTGAACTCATGAAAAAAGAAAAATTGCTCTTAGCGATCATCATGATCGGTTTCGGAAGTATCGGATTATTTGTGAGGAGTGTTCCTTTTACTTCCGGACAGATCGCATTAGCGCGCGGAGCTATCGGGAGTTTATTTATTTTCCTTTATACACTGATCAGTCAACAGAAATTATCGTGGACCCGAATTCGGCCCAATTTGAAACTATTGATGCTCTTGGGGACATTGATTGGATTCAACTGGATACTGCTCTTTCAAGCTTATCACTATACCACCATACCCAATGCTACTGTTCTTTATTATCTCGCTCCGGTCATCATGATCATTCTGGCGAATCGCTTTCTGAGTGAAAAGTTGACTGTTATTCGAGTTGTCTGTATCCTGATTGCTTTGCTAGGGATGGTGTGTATTGTCGGTATCGATTTCTCAGCAATCAGTACGAATGATAGTACCGGCTTTGTTTTTGCTTTAGGAGCCGCCGTCCTCTATGCGACTGTCATTACGCTCAATAAATTTCTCAAAAACATCAGTGGTATCGAATCAACATTTGTTCAGCTGTTATTTGCGGCGATTTCCCTGTTTCCTTATGTTATGCTGACTGATGGGTTTTCACTGACGGGGATTTCTTCTGCCGCGATCGGTTTGATCTTGTTCGTCGGTATCTTTCACACCGGCATCTCATATACGATCTACTTTACAGTTGTCCGTAAAATCAGCAATCAGACCGTTGCTGCTTATAGTTACATCGATCCTGTTTCAGCGATTTTGATGTCAACATTATTTTTTGGTGAATCGATGTCACCGCTACAAATCCTGGGTGGAGCACTCATCCTCGGTGCCACGATGGTAAGCGAATTATTTGGAAATAAAATGAAATCCAACACACTTGAAATACACCCGTCTGATTAAGTGAATATTATTATTACCCATAAAACATAAAAAAACGTCCGAATTCCGGGCGTATTTTTAATCATGGTGTCCACGGGGGGACTCGAACCCTCGACCGTGCGCTTAGAAGGCGCATGCTCTATCCAGCTGAGCTACGTGGACACAATAGGAGGCAAACGGCACTGCTTGATAATAATAGCAAAATTCCGGTCGATGCGCAAGACTTAGCGCCGGTGAGCCATTAAAACCAACGTTTCGACGCCGGATCTTTCGTGATCGGTACTTCTTTGCGTTCTACCGAGTACTTTCCGTTTGTTTTAGTAATAACAGCATAGGAAGGTACTGAACCATCTCGATTGTGATAGACAGATCCAGGATTAACTAGTAGAACGTTATCCATAACCGTTGTTTGATAGATATGTGTGTGGCCGAAACAAACGACTTCACATCCCAAACGTTTAGCTCTTTTCGTAAGTTCCGACAGTCGGTTGCCCATAAAATACTGATGACCGTGAATGAGTAGTATTTTCGTCTCTTCGATTTGGATGATGCGTTGTTCGGGAAAATCATAATACATATCATTATTTCCTTGGACCGATGCATAGCCATCTAAATAATCGATAGAAGTTTCACTATCTCCACAATGAAGATAGGCATCTGCCGTCGGATATAGCTCACGGATCTTAACCATCGGTTCGATCCGACCGTGTGAGTCACTGACTACAATGATCTGCATAACTATTTACCTTCCTTATCTGCTTGGTCGGCATTTAAAAAAGTTTCGTGACGATCAAATAATGTCTGAATCTGTTTTTCTGTCTGAACGGCATCTTTCGTGGTATAGCAACGGCTTTTCCCTTCCGGTAGTGGCCTATCTGAAAAGAAATCGATAATAGCCGTGATCGAGTCAGCGCAAGGGGCCAGTGTGATCAATGAAATTTCGTCCTTGACGATCGGATAATGAGTACATCCCAAAAGAACTAAATCCAGTTTACCTTGGTAGAAATCAAGTTGTTCGTGCAGATAATCAACGATCTCCGAGCGATCCGCTAACTCTTCCAACAGTGGTACTAAGTTAGGCAACGCTTTACTTGTTACAATTGCCTTTGGGTAACGTTTATTGATAGTATGCGGATAGATAAAGGTCTGGATATTGGCTTGCGTAGCCAACACCAATACCCGTGCATCCGGTTTAATCGTCAATGATTCAACGGTTAGATCGATGATACCGTAAAACTTTATCATCGGATATTCTTCACACAATACATCCAGTGCGATAGCTGAAGCTGTATTGCAGGCGATCAGGATCTCATGTATTCCCTGATCGATAAACCACTCAGTATTACTTCGCATCAAATCTAAAAGTTCAGCTGTTGTCTTACTTCCGTAAGGAGCGTTTTTTTGATCAGCCAAAAAAATGAATTTTTTAGTCGGGTACACACGCGTTAAAGCTTCATAGACCGTATATCCACCCAGACCCGAATCAACGATTCCGATTGCTTGCATGTCTTCCCTCCTTTTTCGCTAGTTATAATTATATCATATCTCTTCTTCAGTGACCTCGTTTTGCGTATCTTCCTGATGGAAAAGTTCATAAACACGCTGACTTACTTCTTGTGAGAGTACAGCTCCTAATTCACTGACACTTGCTTCTTTAATTGCTTTGAATGTTTTGAAATGATTCATCAACTCTTTTTTGCGGATCGGTCCGATTCCTTCAATCTCATCAAGGATTGATTTCGTCGCTGCGATCGAACGTAATTTCTGATGATAAGAAAGCACAAAACGATGCACTTCATCCTGCATGCGCGTCAACATAAAAAACAAGGGACTTTCTTTGGGAATCGGTAAGAGTTCCAGCGATGCATTCATTAAATTGGCTGTTCGATGATTTTCGTCTTTGACAAGTCCGGCAACTTTGATATTGAGATCCAATATGTTAACGATCTCTAAAGCTGCCAGAATTTGATTCTGACCGCCATCGACTAAAATCAGGTCGGGAAGTAAACTTTGTTCTTTGAGTAAACGCAAATACCTACGATAAACGACTTCTTTCATATTAGCCAGATCGTCATTCTTGTTATGCAGATGGTATAAGCGATATTCTTTTTTATTGGCGACTCCGTCATCAAACACCACTAAACCGGCTACCGCGTTTGTACCCGATAAATGCGAGTTATCAAAAAGCTCAACACGATGAATTTCAGGTAATTTGAGTGTCAACGCCAATAATCGGTTCGCTTCATCTTGGTGGGCTTGCTGACGCTGCAACACATCAAAACGTTGAATCAGATTATTATGTGCGTTTTTCTTGGCTAATTCTACTTGTTTACGTTTGATACCGCGGATCGGTTGCAGAAATTTTGTCGCGAAGATTTCCTTCATGGCACTGATATCAAATCCGGAGGGTAGTAATACTTCCTGCGGTACTGGATGATCATTGTAATATTGTAAAAGAAAACTCGCGAACTCTTCGATCGCATCATTATAAAGTGGTTGCACCACCAGGCTTCGATCTAATAGCTTACCTCCGCGGATAAACAGTCCCTGAATAGCTATATAACCACTATCTTCAACATACGCAAAAACATCACGATCCTTGTTTTCTTCCGACATGACTAACTGCGGATCGGCAATGTATTCAAGCGATTTCAATAGATCGCGAAATTCAATCGATTTCTCGTAATTCATTGTCAACGTTGCTTCGTTCATCGATGCCGTCAGCCGTTCACGTAATTCTTTGGTATCACCTTTGAGTACACGTGTTATTTCTTCCCGCATTTTGTCATAGACGGACGGATCGATATCAAATTCGCACGGTCCTAGACATTGACCCATATGATAATAAAGACATACCTTTTTCGGCATGACTTTGCATTTTCTAAGCGGATAGATCGTATTGATCAGTTTAACAATCTGATAGGCAGCCGTCGCATCCGGATACGGACCGTAGTACTTCGCCTTTTTATCGCGCGTCGTTTCACGTACTACCTTCAAGACCGGAAATTTCTCATTCGTAAACTTCAAATAAGGATACGATTTATCGTCCATAAACATGATATTGAAGCGCGGACGGTATTTTTTGATCAAATTGATCTCCAGTAATAACGATTCTTTCTCGGTGGCCGTAACAAAATAATCGAAATCATCGATCTGACTTACAAGTTTAGTTGTTTTATAATCATGGGCACCGATAAAATATTGGTTGACCCGATTTTTTAGTTTCTTGGCTTTTCCGACATAAATAATAGTACCCTGGATATTTTTCATTAAGTAACATCCGGGTTCGATTGGAAGCGTCGCCAGTTTATCTTTCAGCGAACTCATTTCCCTAAGCCTTTCAGGGTCACAACCGTGGCGCCTACGCCACCTTCACCCTGTCCTCCTAAGCGATACCCATCGACTTGCGAATGATGCTTCAGAAGCCCGTGAACGGCTGTTCTAAGGGCACCTGTCCCATGTCCATGTACGACCCGAACATTCGTAAGATGCAGGCGAGTACAGTCATCTAGGTATTTATCAACCAAAGGTAGTGCTTCATCCACACGCAGCCCGATAATATTCAATTCCAAAGAAGAAGTCATCGGTCGATCAACATGAACCGATGAAACATTTTTCTTCTTCGGGGCACTTGCCTTCAAAATCTGTATAAGCGGTACTTCCATCCGTAAACCATTGACACTGATCGTCACCTGTTTACGCTTTACCGACAGTACCTGTCCGGTCTGCTGAGTCGAACGGATCTTGACCCATTCACCGACTTCCACCGAAGCAGGACTCTCATCCTCTGCGCTAAGCGGCGTTTGAACCAATTGATCTAACACATATTTTTTTTCAATCGCTTCATGCATCTTGCCTGACTTCTGAACTTCACGCATATCTGCTAGCAGTTGTAGTGCTTCCTGTTGGATTTCTTCGATCGTACGTTTAGCTTCTGTACGTGCTTCCTCCAACATTTTTTCACGCTGTTCTTCATATTTAGTCAGTTTATTGTCTAACTCTTTTTGCGCTGAACTCAGTTCTTGTTGTTTGACCACCAGCGTTTCTTTTAATTGCTGGTTGGTCAAAATGGCGTTTTCAAGCTTTTCAACTAAATGTTCCTCAACAGTTTTCGCCGCATCTTTTAGTTCCTGCGCTTGAGCCAAAATGATTGGATTCAAACCGAACTTACGAGCGATCGCCAATGCATTCGATTGACCGGCCAGTCCTTCTACATAACGATAGGTTGGTTGCATCTTCTCCATATCAAACTGAACCGAAGCAAGTAAAATATCATTATGTTGCGTACCATATGTCTTGAGTTTTGAATAGTGCGTGGTCGCTGCGATCATTGGTTTTTTCGAACGTAAAAAATTCAAAGTAGCCATCGCCAGGCTTTCGCCTTCGATCGGATCTGTACCCCCACCTAACTCAT
Organism: Erysipelotrichales bacterium; assembly: GCA_038204785.1. GTDB lineage: Bacteria > Bacillota_I > Bacilli_A > Erysipelotrichales > Erysipelotrichaceae > GWE2-51-13. The sequence continues at coordinate 3,079 of JBBRCP010000064.1, read as the reverse complement.
CCAAAAGAATAAGCGATTTCGACGTTGCTTTATCACAGATCTCTGCTAATTTCGATAAATGAGCGGAAAAAGTCGAAAGTGACTGTTGAATCGACTGTTCATCACCGATATCCACAAACACCTGATCAAACATCGGAATCAACGCATCATCACATGGGAGTGCTAAACCGCAATATGTCATCAACGTAAACAATCCCAACAGTTTCAAACTGACGGTTTTACCGCCGGTATTCGGACCGGTGATCAATAAAGTAGGTGTTTTTTGGCTGATATGATAGGTATTAGCGACGACTTTAAGCGGATCGATCAACGGGTGACGGGCATTTTCAAGGCGCAGATCACGCGTTGAAGTTAAGGTAGCGATCACGGATTTATGATCGATGCCCCAGCGTGCTTTCGCAAATACCGCATCCAACAGACTCAATGTCATTAAATTAGCTAAATACGCTTCTGCCCACTGTTTGACCGTCTGCGATAAAACAAAACAAATACGCTTGATTTCTTCTTCTTCGGCAATCTTGAGTGACTGTGATTTATTATTGAGTTCCACCAATACCGGCGGTTCTATATACGCGGTCTGACCTGATGCCGACTCACCATGGAGGATACCTCCAAAACTGTTCTTATCGCTGATACGCGCTAAAACGACCACTCTGTCGTTTCGATAGGTACTGATCGTATCGGTTAATTTTGCGGCGTTTTTCTGAATAAATGAATCCGCTGTCTTGTGTAACTCGCTTTGATTATGACGCATCTGTTTACGGATCGATTTTAACTCCGGGGATGCATTATCCAACACTTCATTCGACGGACTAAAACACCGTTCGATCTCATTACTTAAAGCGATACTTTCCTGCATCGCTGTGATTATTTCGATCAATTGCGGTGTTGTGATCTCTGCTTTACGCATATGGTCTTTGATGGTTTTGACTGCTTGACCATGGCGTGCAACCGCCAGTAGTTCACTGATTGCTAAGGTCTGGTCTTTTAAACTCTCGCGTAACGGTTGGCGGATATCGCTGACACCCCCAAAGGGCATTGAACCGACCGTCGACTCTAGTGCGATGGCTTCTTTCGTTCTGGCCAATTCACGCTCGACCCATAATCTGCCGAATTGCGGTTGAAGTGACAATACTAATTCTCTGCCAAGCGAAAAGCGGGTGTGATTTGACACTTCCCGCAGAATTTCCGTTAATTCCAATACTTCCCAATGTTGATTCATAGTGCCTCTATTTAAGTTTAGATATAAACTCCTGTATACTTGCATCATCGATTCCATTCTTACTTAACCACTCCGTAACGACAGCTAAATCAGCTGCCGATAAAGGTTCGCCGTTAAGTACTTTTTGAACCGTTGTATTTTCCTTGAACGGTTCATCTAAAAGTTCGAAAACTTTCGCTGATTCCCGTTGAAACAAACCTAACCAAGTATTGCTTAAGACTTGTGTTCCATTTTTGATAAGCGGTGTACTTAAGATGAAACAAAACAATAATAACCAGAATATACTGGTGAATAGCGCAAATATACCCCCCAGAAAATGATTGAGTTGTTTGATAAGCGGTAACTTACCGACTAAGCCCAAAATCGGACGTAGTAAGAAACTCAACAATAAGATCGATAAGAAGATTATAATAAACCAAACGACCATGTTGACCTTGTCATACAGCAGATTCCCGATCGAAGTATCATCGAAGAAGGTCGATCGACCCGGATACAAGGAAATCATCTGTCCCAAGGCAGGTGACAAAAGCCATGCCACAAACAATGCGACCGCAAATCCAAGCAGGTCGAGTAGCTGCAGAAGTAATCCGTGGAAGTAGCCATTGACGACGAGTAGGGCTACAAAAACGACTAAGACGATATTTAACCATGGAATCACAACGATTGGAATTAGCATAAAGTCACCTCTACTACCATGATAAAGTAAATGCGTCGGTTATGCAAATACTGTGTTATTATATTGATTAACGGAGGAGTATGAATGACAACCATATCACTGCTTCTAAGCCCCGAGCAGATTGAATTTCTGCGCAAATTATACGCTGATTCCACGATTGTGACGAGTGTTCCCTACAGTCTTTTTCAAGTCATTGAAGAGGATTGCCGAATTACTGTTTATACCTCTTGTAAAACCGTCTTCCAAGGTAAAAAGGCCGAAGAACATGCAGCTTTATTTCAACCAGGATCACAGACCAACACAGTCGCAAAACCATCTAAACAAGCCAAAGTAAGTTCATCCGCCAGCCTTTCTTCGCTAAAATTTCCGCAAGCCGGAAGCGATGAAGTCGGAACCGGTGATTATTTCGGACCGGTCGTCGTATGCGCATGTATCACAACCCAAAAAGATATTGATGAATTCAGTTCTTTGAGCATTACTGATTCCAAGAAGATGACCGATACAGCCATCCTTCAAGTAGCTCCGCAATTGATGGCGGTACTGACGTATAGCTTGTTGGTGGTCGATAACGATAAGTATAATGAAGTTCATTTAAAACATAACATGAATGCGATCAAAGCGATCTTACACAACCAAGCCTATGTGCATTTGCGAAAGAAAGCCGGTAAGTTACCGAATCTTTGTGTTGTTGATCAATTTTCACCGGCACCGAATTATTTTAGGTACCTTGAAGGTGAAGCAGAGATTGAACGTAACTTACATTTCGAAACAAAAGCCGAGAGTAAATACTTTGCGGTAGCATGTGCATCCGTTATTGCCAGATATACCTTTCTGAAAGCCTTCCATGCGATGGAAGAACATTACTCTTTTTCGTTTCCGAAAGGCGCTGGGGCAATAGTGGATAAAGCCGCTGTTGAATTTGTGTTGAAGTTCGGCAAGAAAAACTTATGTCATGTCGCTAAGATCCACTTTAAAAATACCGAAAAAGTAGATGAGTTAAATAAGTGATCTGTATTGTCATTCAACACTAAAAAAACCGAGAAAGTAAACTGTACCCCATAGTGTAGACACGAAAATAAAACCCGTGACTACTTTGTGGGGTTTTACTATACTTAGAAAGAGGATGAAAAATGGCAAAAGTAATATTCACCAAGGAAGAAATCGAAGCTTTTAAAAACAAC
>JBBRCP010000063.1:0-9899 GCA_038204785.1 Erysipelotrichales bacterium | reverse complement strand
AGTTGTGGGATTCGGGATGAGATGTCAGTGTTCTTCATAATAAGCCTCATTTCTTGGCCTATTATACACCCGTTCTCCTCCAATCACTGTCCATCAAACAGGACATCTCGGAGTTGGGTCCTTATCTACAGAATTACACCTTATTTATTAAAAACATTGTATCACATGGAATTCTATCGTGACTGAAAATATCCATTAATGAAGTCAATTCTATTTTTTTAAGGCGAACTTTTGGTGTTAAGCCTGACAAATGATATAATGAAAACTGTTAAACCGAAAGTCGAGAATAACCATGAAAGCAAAATGTCTGAAACTTAATCTGCCGGCCGACCGCCGCATCATCGCTATCAGCGATATCCACGGAAATTTGGACTACCTGACAAATCTATTGGAACAGGTCGAATTCTCTGAGGATGATATCTTATTCATCTTAGGCGATAGTTGTGAAAAAGGACCGAAGAACTTAGAAACGCTACGCTACATCATAAACTTAACAAAAACCGGTACCGTCTTTTCGGTACTTGGAAACTGCGATACGCTTTTTGAAGATGTTTTCGTCGAAAACAATCCTGAAAATGACGCTGAACTTCTGAACTACTTGTTATATCGTGATGAAAGTCTGTTAAATGACATGTTGAAAGAACTCGGTACCCCGGTAAATGAACGATCCGACATGGCAACACTAAAAGCACAACTACGTGTTTCTTTCGCTCAAGAGTTCAAATTTCTTCGTTCACTTCCGACAATCATCGAAACGCAAAAGTACATATTCGTTCATGCCGGACTACAGTCAGATGATCTAAACAATCAGGATAACGAACTGTGTTTAAGCACCGATGCCTTTATGGAACAAGGTCTTAGATTCACAAAGTTTGTTGTTGTCGGTCATTGGCCAGTTACGCTTTATAATAAATTCCGTCCATCAGCCAATCCGATCATCGACATGCAAAGTAAGATCATTTCGATCGATGGAGGAAACATTCTAAAAAACGATGGTCAGTTAAATGCCTTGATGATTGATAATGCTGACTCAGATAAGCTTGGCTTCTCCTTTTATGATTTCTTTCCACAAGCATTGACCACTGAATCTCAGGTGGAATCCACGTTACCGACGATCAACATTCCATGGATTGATAATCAGATCAGCATCCTAGATCGAGAAGAAGAGTTTTCGTACTGCGAACATGTCAGTTCCGGACATAAACTTCGCATTCTCAATAAATATATTTTTACCAGAGACGGAAAAACTTATTGTTTGGATTCGACTGATTATCAATTGGCCTTACAAGAAAATGACGTCGTTTCCATCATCGAAAAAACAAGCGAAGGAACGCTTGTCAAAAAAGATGGAATCACCGGCTGGTATTATGGCAGTTTGAGATTCGTTCGATATTCAAGTTAACATATTAAAGAATCACCGATTAAGATAAACTTTTTTATTAAATCAACCGATGTTTTAGAAAACTATTATATAAGCCATTGTCACTGATGGACTCAGTGATATCATCTGCAACTTCTTTGAGAGCCTTAACACCGTTTCCCATCGCAACTCCGGTTTGAACGTATTTGATCATTTCATAATCATTCAGACTATCCCCGTAACCGAAAGTATTTTTTCGATCAGCATGAAAATAATCAAGCACTTTACGAACACCTGATGCTTTTGATACACCGATCAAACTAAGTTCTGCTGTAAATGTTTCTGTTTCGTCAGACTGATGAATAATGAACTCATATTGCTTATCTAAAGCTTGATCAAGTTGATTAGTCTTTTCCGCTGATTTGGTATAGAGAGTAATCTTCGCAATGTTTTTTTCATAACCTTTAAAACGATCGAGTTTCCACATCCGATTTTTTTCCATATAGGCATACGCTTCTTCCGTACTGCCTTTTTTTAATTTTTTGACTAGCGAGATAAACAATTCATAACCGATTGGATCCATAAAATTATCATGATAACCTTCCAGACCGAAACCGATACCGATTGTCGTAAACAAACTCATCAGTTCATTCAGCTGGTTATGCGAAAATGATTCCATACCGATAAGTTTGTGATCGATTTCGACTATCCCGCCGTTTGAACAAACCAAACCATCAAACTCGATTGCATTGAGATCTCCAAGCGCACAGACCGGTCGTCCGGTAGATACAAATACTTTATGGCCGTTTTCTCTCGCTTTTCTGATCGCGCGAACAGATGAATCCGGCACTTTTCCGGTTTCATGATCAAACAGTGTTCCATCCACATCGATAAAAATATATTTCTTTTCCATAGAATACCTCGCTTCATTTCGATTCTAAATTCCACTATTTTTTAATTCTAGCTTAATCAACTGATTATTTCAATGAATACCCAAATTTATATAATTACGGCTCCTTGCAGAGCCGCACTTTCTTATAAGGCGTTGATTTCGCCCACTAATTGTTTGAGATCTCGACGGATCTGTATTCCTTGCGGACACATCGTTTCGCATAGACCGCACTCTTGACAAAATTCAGCTTTCTCACTTCCCATCGAAAAATAACGTTTCAAACGACTTTCGTTCTGATACATTGCGCCTTCGTTCCAATACTGAAAGTTTCTGGGAATATTGACTCCAAACGGACAAGGCATACAATATTGACACGCTGTACATCCATTCTTTTGTCTGGATTTGATTGTTGATGAAACATGATCCACGACAGCAAGTTCTACAGATGATAGAGGTTTGAATTGTTCGAATGTTTTTAAATTATCGATCACTTGATCATAAGTAGTCATACCGCTAAGTATCACTTTAACATTTGGATGGCTGCCTACCCAACGAAGCGCCCATGAAGATATACTGACATCTGGCTTTGCCGTATGGAATATTTCTTCCAAATCAGAAGGTAGTTTCGCTAATGTACCCCCCTTTATCGGTTCCATGATCACCATTGGAATTTGAAGTTGTTCAGCTAAGTGATATCCTTTGAGCCCCGCTTGAATGTCGGTATCCATGTAGTTGAGTTGGATCTGGCAAAAATCCCAATCACGATATGAAAGGATCGTTTCAAAGACAGGGTACTGATCATGAAACGAGAATCCTAATTGTTTGATTTTGCCTTGGGCTTTCAGTTCTTCGACAACATCCAATAAGCCAAGTTTGAGTATTTTATCCCACTTTTCTTGATCTAACGCATGAAGAAGATAGAAATCAATATAATCAACGTCCAATCTATCTAATTGTTCTTTGAATATACGTTTGGCATCCGCAGCTGATTCGAGTTTCCAGATAGGTAGTTTTGTTGCCAAGTAAAAGCTTTTACGATCATATTTTTTTAGAATTCGCCCGACTAAAGGTTCACTGTCGCCATCATGATACGGATATGCTGTATCAATATAAGTAACTCCGGCTGCGATCGCTGTATCCAGTAAACGTTCTGCTTCCTTCTCATCGATTTTTCCGTCTTTCTGCAACGGTAATCGCATACAGCCATACCCCAACATCGATGGGCTGATCCCTAATTTTTTAAATTCTCTGTATTCCATATAATACTCCTTGAAGTTCTTTTATTAAATCTAACTAATCATTTCCGATTGAACTGAGATAAGTATAACGCCTCAAGTACACTTTATGACAAGATGATTTAGTGATTCTTCTGGTTTTTAACTTGATCCATGGAATCCAAAGAAGATGATAAACAAGAAAACAACAACGACCATCCAACTAACATAAACAAAAAAAATCGTTAACCAAATTTTAAGGAATTGAAACTCACTTTTCTTTAAACTGCATTCTAGATAGAAAAGCAAGTCCACCAAGATTAGTCATCAGTAAATTTCACACCAAGAGCAGAAACTTTGTTGAGAGTTATCCTCTAGGTTGATAGACGGAAAATAATAGCTGCCGATAGATGTCAGTAATGGTGAGTGCCGTTTAGATACTCTCAATCAAAACAATCGATTTACAGTTAGTTTCAATGGCTATTTGTCTTGTTTGTTTGCCTGCTACCCACAATTAAATTTACAGGCATAATTACCCTGCTTATTCGCAAAAACGCAACCAGAGTCATTGCTGATCGTGTCAGTGGCTTCTAACTGTTAGTAGAGCAGATACTTGTACTATTCTCGCATATATGGTCGAAAAACACAGAAAAAAACCTGCAACTTACGTCACAGGCTAATTTGGGTCCGATGGTGGTTCCGGCCGGAATTGAACCGGCGACACATGGATTTTCAGTCCATTGCTCTACCTACTGAGCTACAGAACCATTGGTTGCGGGGGAAGGATTTGAACCAACGACCTCCGGGTTATGAGCCCGACGAGCTACCAGACTGCTCTACCCCGCGATAAATGAGAACCACTGCCAAACACATCTAACATAACTAAGGAAGGAACTTTGGCGGAGGAAGTGGGATTCGAACCCACGCATGCTCGCACATCTGCCGGTTTTCAAGACCGGTCCCTTCAACCACTTGGGTATTCCTCCACGAGTACATTTTGGTGGACCCTGTAGGACTCGAACCTACGACCTACCGGTTATGAGCCGGCAGCTCTAACCAACTGAGCTAAGGGTCCAGAACCCGTTAGAGTTGTTAGGAAATGGTAGCGGGGGTGGGACTCGAACCCACGACCCACCGGGTATGAACCGATTGCTCTAGCCAACTGAGCTATCCCGCCATTTGGTTGTAAAATTTTGGTCGGGATGACAGGATTCGAACCTGCGACCCCTTGATCCCAAATCAAGTGCACTACCAAGCTGTGCTACATCCCGACATGTTTGGTGCGCCCGGCAGGAGTCGAACCTGCAACCGTTCGGTTCGTAGCCGAATACTCTATCCAATTGAGCTACGGGCGCGCAATACTTCTTGGTTAAATTGTAATGCCCTACTATAATATCAAAATATACGCACATTTGCAAGAATTCATTTCACCAAATCTCGGCGGATTTAGAAATGGTGGGGATGAAGGGACTTGAACCCTTACGATGTTACCATCAACGGATTTTAAGTCCGTTGCGTCTGCCGATTCCGCCACATCCCCATTCTGGAGGTTCCTGTCGGACTTGAACCGACGATCACAGAGTTGCAGTCTATTGCCTTACCACTTGGCTAAGGAACCATGCGAACTGTGCCTTTTTATTATATACAAACAAGGCTTAAAATGCAACAAAAAAACGGAATTTTCCGTTTTTGTTGTTATTGGGCTTTCACCTTTGTCCAAAGCTCAGAGAGTGTGATTTTAAGCTGTTCGTCATAACGGTAAACTTCATCCAAAGGATTATCCAAGCGTGGTGTATAGGCATTGATCCCATAATAGGCTCCGCCCTTAGCAGTCACTGTGTCAAAGACCGCGATGACCGGTGAAGTATATCCGACAAACAAGGTGTTTTTCAATGCCACTGCCGGATCCAACATATAATTAATCCAATTATACGCTAAATCAGTGTTTTTTGAGGCTGCCGGAATAACCATCGAATCGATCCAAATATTTGTCCCTTCAGCCGGTGCAAAGAAATCCATTTTCGGATTCTGTGTTTTGATATAAGCGGCATCTCCAGAAAACATGACAGCGATATCTTTTTGAGCTGAAACCATGTTATCAATACCATCTTCGGAAACATAGACCGGTTGTGTAGTCGCATTGATCTTTTGGAGGAACTTAAAAGCAGCATCGATTTCTTCGGATTTGTTCGAATTAGCTGAAAATCCAAGTGCTTTATATGCAATCATAAACACATCTCGAACCGAATCGTAGATAAAAATTCGACCTTTGTATTTTGGATTATCGAGAATTTTCCAACCTTGCGACTCAAGTTCACTCAATGAAACTTTTTCATTGTTATAGACGATTCCCACGTTTCCCCAAAAATATGGGACACTGTACACGTTCCCTGAATCGAACGGACGATTCAGCAAACTAGGTTCAACTGTATTTAAGACTGAAATCTTGGTTTTATCTAATTTTTGAAGTTTACCTTCTGAAATCAAACGTTCAACCATATGATCAGACGGTACCAAAATATCGTACGTCTCACCGCTTTGGATTTTCGTATACATTGACTCATTTGAGTCATAATTATCGTAAACTACCTTAACATCGTATTTCTTTTCAAAATCGGCGATGACACTTTCATCGATGTAAGCTCCCCAGTTGAATACCTTGAGTGTACGTTGAGTTTTTGTGCATCCGCTAACCAATAAAAGTAAAACAGTGAGTGCTACTAAGATTTTTTTCATACTGTTACCATCCTCTCTTTCTGAATCACATGGATGTGATAGATATACAAAGAGCATTGATCGGGTGATGAATGCTCTTGCGCGAAACATTTGTAGTTATTCGGCTTTGATTTTCGTCCACAATGTGGACAGTGTCTTTTTTAGTTCTTCATTATGACGGAATGATTCATCACGATCGTTACCTAAACGCGGTGTATAGGCATCGATTCCTTCAAAAGTTCCACCAACAGCGGTCACTTGATCAAAAACTGACTGTACCGGTGTTGTGTATCCAACAAATTCGGTATTCTTTAAAGCTACTTCAGGATCTAACATATAGTTGATCCATTCTTGCGCTAATTTTACGTTTTTAGCACCGGTTGGAATAACCATCGAGTCGACCCACACATTAGTGCCCTCGTTCGGAACAAAATAACTCATTTTATCGTTTTCCGTGACGATATAAGCAGCATCACCGGAATACATGACAGCGATGTCTTTGACACCTGAAACCATGTTGTCGATTGCATCATCAGTCACATAGACCGGATCCATGGTTGAATTGATCTTGGATAGGAACTCGAACGCTGCCTGAACTTCATTGGCATTATTACTGTTGGTTGAATATCCAAGTGCTTTTGAAGCGATCATGAAGGCATCACGTTCGGAATCATAAATATAGACTTTGCCTTTGTATTTTGTGTCTGCCAAAATCTTCCAACCTTCATTCTCCAAATCACCGATAGCGACATTTTCGGTATTATAAACCAGACCGACATTGCCCCAGAAATAAGGAATGCTGTATTCATCTTTAGGATCTAAAGGACGATTTTTGAGACTGCTGATCAGACCGCTGGCGTTTGGAATTTTCGTCATATCGATCTTTTGAAGCTTCCCTTCGGCGATAAGACGTTCGATCATATAATCAGATGGAACCAGCACATCATAATATTCACCGCCCTGCAATTTTGTATACATTGCTTCATTGGATTCGAATGTATCGTAAATGACACGTGCATTGAATTTCTTTTCGAAATCTTTCACAACATTCTCATCGACGTAGACGCCCCAATTAAAGACCTTTAATGTTTCTTTTTTAGCTGTGCAACCACTCAATATAGCGACTAGCAACACTGCAATCAGTAGGATTTTTTTCATTCTGTTATGATTCTCTCTTTCTTTTTCAGATTCGGTAAAACGTTGATCAAGATCAGTGTTAATGTGATGATCACCACCATGATCGTAGATAACGCATTGATCGTCGGATTGATGCGTTTCGACATTGTATATACTAAGATCGAGATATTCTTCACACCATTACCCGTCACGAAATATGAGATAACGAAGTCATCGATCGACATCGTAAAGGCAATCAGTGCTCCCGAGATAATTCCCGGAAGAATCTGTGGAACAATGATTTTAAACAAGGCCTGCCACGGCGTTGCTCCCAGATCCAGTGCAGCTTCTGCGATATCCGCATCCAATAGCCGTAATTTAGGCAGAACACTCAAGATCACATAGGGTGTACTAAAGATGATATGAGCAAGAAGCATCGTTGTAAAACCCTTATTGATCGATAGCGAGGAAAACAGTAACATCAATCCGATCGCTGTGACGATCTCAGGGTTCATAATCGGAAAGTTGTTGATAGTCAATACTGTTTCTTTAATCAAACGGCGCGTCTTGGATAATCCGATTGCCGTAATGGTTCCAACAAACGTTGCAACAACGGTAGATATAAGTGCAATGATCAGTGTTGTATAAACAGCTGACATCATCTCACGGTCCTGAAATAGTAACACGTACCATTTCAATGAGAATCCACTCCAACTGGTCAGTGATCTGGAACTATTGAACGAAAATACCATTAAACTGATAATTGGAATATAGAAAAATAGTAAGAGTAGGCCTACAAGTAGGGTCGGTAACCAACGATTTGTTTTTGTTCCTACCATAGTTTGCCTCCTCCGGAATGTGCTTGTTCTTCAACATCACGATCAAAGCGCTTGGTCAAATACATAGAAAGCATGATGATCGATGCCATGATCAGTGAAATAGCACTACCAAAATTCCATTCACCAACGGTTATGAATTGATTTTCAATCAAATTACCAATCAGCATGTACTGTCCGCCACCCAGTAGTTTAGGTATAACGAACGTGCTGACTGCCGGCAGGAAAACTAGTGTGATCCCGGCAATTACGCCGGACATCGATAGTGGGAATATCACTTTCGTAAAGGTTTGAAAACGATTCGCTCCCAGATCGTAACTGGCATTAATGAGTGCTTTATCCATTTTAGCCAGTGCGGTGTAGATGGATAGGATCATGAACGGCAGAAAATTATAGACCATCCCGAGGATGACCGCAAAATCGGTATACATCATCTTGATCGGACCCATATGCAGATAAGCCAGCAATGAATTGATGATTCCGGTATCGGAAAGAATACTGATCCACGCATAGGTACGTACCAACATATTGATCCACATCGGTATCGTGATGACCAGCATCAGTAATGTTTGGTATTTTTCGTTGACGTTGGCAATGATATACGCGATCGGATAACCGATCAAGATGCAGAAGAGCGTTGTGATAATGGCAATCTGCATTGATTTCCCAAGCACTTTGATAAAGACCGGATCGAAAAATTTAACGAAGTTTTGCAGGGTGAATTGTAAGGGTACAACAGCATTCCCATGGGTCGTAAATGCGTAAAGAACGATCAACAACATCGGGATCACAATAAACATGCTGATCCAAACCATATATGGCCGGACTAGATTCGCAAAGCTTTTCATGTTAGTAACTGCTCATCTTAGACATCACGTGAACGTCTTCAGGAAAGAAATGCAAGCCAACTTCCTTGCCCACTTCACTGTTATCGGTCGTATGAATGATCCAGTCACGAAACTCGGTTTCAACAACGATTTCATAATGAACGCCTTTAAACAAAGATGATTTGACTGTTCCCCACATTTTACCCATTTCCTGCGGTACAATATCTAGATCTTCGGGACGAATAACAACGTCAACTTCTTCATTTTCGTTGAATCCGGTATCGACACAATCAAATTCTTCTTTATCGAAACTAACCCGATAATCATCGATCATCACGGCTTCGATGATATTTGATTCACCGATAAAATCAGCCACAAAGCGATTTTCCGGTTCGTTATAGATATCTGTCGGTGTACCGATCTGTTGGATCTCACCGGCATTCATAACAACGATGTTATCCGACATCGTCAATGCCTCTTCTTGGTCATGGGTGACATAGATAAAGGTAATTCCGACTTCTTTTTGGATTTTTTTAAGTTCATGTTGCATTTCTTTGCGTAACTTTAAGTCTAGTGCGCCTAAGGGTTCGTCTAAGAGCAATACCATCGGTTCGTTGACAAGTGCTCTGGCGATCGCAACACGTTGCTGTTGGCCGCCTGAAAGCATCGTGACAGCACGATCTCCATAACCATCCAATCCAACTAGATGAAGCATCTGTGTCACTTTCTGTGTGATCACATTCTCATTCTGTTTTTTGATACGTAACCCAAATGCTACATTATCAAAAACATTCATGTGTGGAAATAAGGCGTAACGTTGAAATACCGTATTGATCTCGCGTTTATAGGGCGGTACTTTACTGATTTCGATATTCTCGAAATAGACTTCCCCTTCGGTCTGCGAAATAAATCCACCCACAATTCGCAGAAGTGTTGTTT
>JBBRCP010000062.1:0-10016 GCA_038204785.1 Erysipelotrichales bacterium | reverse complement strand
CTTACGATTTCAGTATCTTTGATTTGCACTCCACAGTTTATGAAAAATCTTCCCATAGCCGTTGGTTGAAAGGACTTATCGCCCAACAATGAAGAAAGCCGATGTTTGTTCATCCGCTCTCTCTTATCTTTCTTGTTTATTACACACTTATTTGACACTAACGTCCTTTTTCATTGAAAATCACTAATTGTAATTTCGTTTATTCCAATGCTTTATTAACTATATTTCAATATTATTATGAGCTTACTTGCGGAGAAATGTACGATTATGGAAATACTGGTGTTTACTTTCTAGTCGCCAATCCTTTTAGTGTTGCGCTAATGATCACTTCAAGATATTCTTTATCATCTAACGATTCGATCAAAAAAGTAGGTTTGGCTCCTTTATAAGCAGGTGCTTCCACAATCTCTTTGAGTACGTTTCCTTCTTCGGTTTTCTTTAGAAAGAACTGATTATCACAGAGTAGACCAATGATGATCCCATCACAATAGATTCCATATTCGCCAAACATTTTCTTAGCAGTGATAAACCCTGCCAAACTAAGTTGATCGCAAACATAATTCGCAAACTCTTGATTTGTGGCCATACGACAACTCCTTTACTCCGATTTCTTGGGTTCAAATAGGCAATATCGAAATAATCTCTTCTTGCATCCATGATTTCATTATATAATAACTTATATAGAGATTAAAGTTATCTTAAACGGAAAGACGAGGATTACCATGGACTATAACTCAAATCAAATGAAGAAAGCAATGTTTCTGATTACCTTTGCTGTTGTCCTTTTTTGGGCTAGTAATCATGTAAACGATTTCGTTGGAGTCTTTTTTAAGGTTATCGGGATCATATCCCCGTTTATTCTCGGTTTCGCAATCGCATTTATCTTCAACGGACCGATGAAGCGAATTGAAGATATACTATTCGGGAAAAAAGGCTTATTAAAGTTTTTACCGAAAGCTTTACATCGATCCATCAGTTATCTGATTACATTGCTGTTATTTGTAGCCGGATTTTCAACCATTATCTTTGTGTTACTCCCAGATCTGATTACTACTGTTCAAAATTTAGGCGCCAACATCCCTAGTTATTGGAAGAATTTCCAAATTTGGGCTACGAGTATTATCGGTGGTGATTCTCAGATAAGTATCTGGATCTCCAATCTGAATATCGACTGGAAGTCGATTGAAGAATCAGTTCTCGCTTTTCTAAGAGACAGTTCGAAGGATTGGCTGAGTACGACATGGGGTGTCGCAACTTCACTTATGAGTGGTATGACATCTTTATTTCTTGGATTTACATTTTCTGTTTATGCCTTGATGAAAAAAGAAGTGTTGTTGAATCAATGTAAGAAAGTTACACTTGCCTTCCTGCCTGAGCCGATTGCCAAAAAGATATTCTACATCGGTAATATGTCTAATACTGTATTCTCAAGTTTCATTTTCGGCCAATGTGTTGAAGCCATCATTCTTGGATCCTTATTCTTCCTATCGATGTCGATCTTTGGATTCCCGTATGCCTTGATCATCAGCGTTATTATCAGTGTTACTGCACTGATACCGATGGTTGGAGCTCTGATTGGTATGATGTTCGGAATCCTACTGATTCTGATTGTTAGCCCGATTCAAGCGTTTTGGTTCTTCGTATGGTTTCAAACTCTTCAACAAATCGAAAATAATTTCATCTATCCGCATGTTGTCGGAAAAGCTGCCGGTCTACCTGCTATCTGGATATTGGTTGCCATTACAGTCGGTGGTACGATGTTTGGTGTTATGGGAATCATCCTCTTCATTCCTCTTTCATCCGTCATTTATGCACTATTCAAAGATTATGTGAACGGTCGACTGGAAAAAAAGAAGATCAGTATTCAAAATTAAGTACATAACAAAAAAATGACCGGAACTCAGGTTGAATTTCGGCCTTTTTTTTGTAATTTTTCGATTACGTCAGTTTCAACAATCATTACTCGAAACCATATCAGTTTTATTTCACTTTATCTGCTTGATTGTCATATCCTCTTTGTTCCCAATAGCCTTTGTAGTTTAAATTGTCAGACAGTTCGATACTGCTTACCCATCTTGCCCATTTATAACCAAGTTTATCTTCTGCTACCACAATAAATGGAAATCCCATCGCAGCCGGTAATACTACCCCATTGGAAGAGTAAGCTAGCATCAGGTGTTTTTCTTTGATAACTGAGAGTGGCAGCGAAGTCGTATAATCATCCGTTGAATGAAAGATCACGGTGATTGCTTTACTATCAGCAACCGCTAAATTGATTAACTCTTCCAAAGCTACCCCTTTCCACAAAATAGTAGCACTCCAGCCTTCAACACAATACAAGGTGATCAGCTTTTCATAGGATGTTAGTTTGAGAACATCTTCATATTTTAAACTCATCTTATTCTCTACCAAACCATTGATTCTAAGTCGATATGTACTCATATCTACTTTCTGAATGCCTGAGATTGAATTGTCGCGAGGACCGATAGCCGGGCTTAAAATTTGCCCTTGATATTCCTTGATTTCTCCCTCAACAAAACGATTCATAGTTGCTTTTGACTGCGTATCCGGATTGTTTTTGATGGGTGCAGCACAAGATGATAATCCGACTACCAAAATAATCACTGTTATTAGAGTACTGCTTTTTTTCATAGTACCTCTCTTTCAGTCCAATGGACACTTAACTAATAACATTAAACTTCTACGTTAAGCTTTCTTTTATAGATGAATTATACACCAAGCAATCATCGTAAAGAATCATTACCTTCAAACTGACAAAAATAAAAATCCAAAGAAAAAAGCAGGAGATTTATTGATCCCCTGCTTAAACAGATATTAATGTTTCTTTGTATGTTGGAAATGTTTTACCAACTTTACAAATTCAAACCAGATGACGGAAACGAAAGCCAGACCAACAACAGTTGCGAATTGAGCTATCGTTAACGGAGTCAGTTTTAAGAATCCACTTAGCGGTGTATACAACATCACTAATAACCCAGCAACGGTGCCGATATTGATCAACCACATAACCTTGTCTTTAGCTAAGATTATAAACGATTGATACGCATAGGCATAGTTGGAACTGTTCACTTGGACCAAGAATAAATTCGCAAGCAGAATGATACTCAAGCCCATTGTTCTTGCCAAAACAGCATCTTCTTTTACAAAGAATAAATAAGTTCCAAACGATGCCGCGAAAATAGCGAGTCCTTGGATGACACTTTTTAATAGCGTTGTATTGGTAAGGATTTTTTCATTAGGATCACGTGGAGGACGATTCATGATATCGAATTCTCCCGGTTGACGTTCCAGTACGATTGAGCAAGTCGGATCAATAACTAATTCTAATATAACCACATGCAGCGGAAGGAACAGAAGAGCGACAGGACTGATGCCCATAAGCGGAGCCACCAATGACGCTAAAGCGATTGGAATATGGATAACAAACACATAACCGACTGCTTTTCGAATATTATCGTAAATTCTTCTACCATCTCTGATCGTATCAACGATCGTTGAGAAATTATCATCCAACAGGATCAAATCAGCAGCTTCACGAGAAACTTCCGATCCTCGTTTACCCATAGCGATGCCGATATCCGCATACTTTAATGCCGGTGCATCATTGACCCCGTCACCTGTCATAGCGACAATCTCACCATTATCCTTAAATGCTTTGACGATTCGCATTTTATGTTCAGGGATGACCCGTGAGAAGACACTTACATTTTTGACTTTTTCACGTAATTCTTCATCATTCATCTTACTAAGTTCATCACCGGTAATGATTTTATCACTGTTAGGCATACCGATCTGTTTCGCAATCGAACTCGCTGTAATACCATTGTCTCCCGTGATCATGACCACACGCACACCCGCTGTGACACACGTTTGAATGTCCACTTTTACTGATTCACGTGGAGGATCTGCCAGACCAACCAAACCGCAGAATTGCAGATTGCAGTCTAGGATCGTAACCGGAATATCCCCTTCGTTCGCAAGTATCATTTTACCGACGGCGATCACTCGCAATCCTTCCAATGACATCTCATTAATCTTCGCTTCAATAACAGTCTTTTGTTCTGTTGTTAATTCGCAAATTTTAAGCAGACTTTCAGGTGAACCTTTAGCGGCTACCACCAACTCGTCTTTATTTCTCCACACATGTCCCATCATTTTGAGTTCATCAGTAAAGGCATAATCTTCAACTAACTCTCCGCTAAACAATTTCTCTTTTGGTAGACCTTGTAGTTCACAATATGAAATCATTGCTTTTTCCATCGGATCATAAGCATCCGATTCACAACCTAAGCCCATAATCCTTGTGAGTTCTGCACTATCTTCATTTTGACTCCACATATTCTGAACAGTCATTTTGTTTAAGGTAATCGTTCCTGTTTTATCAACGCAAAGGACAGAAACAGCACCCAATGTTTCGACTGAAGGAAGTTTTCTAACCAATGAATTCTTCTTCGCAAGACGCCATGCGCCCATCGATAAGAAGACCGTCAAGATAACCGGAAATTCTTCGGGAATCATCGCCATCGCTAAGGTAACACCCGAAAGAATACTTTCAATAATGCGTTCCGTGAATGTATGATCACTGATATTCATGAATGTAAACACACCTACCAACACAAATAGAACAGCCGCTATTGTTGCACAGATTTTGACCAGACGGTCCGTCTGTAATTGTAACGGTGTCGGAAAGTCTGGGGCAGATAAGACATCTGTACCGATTTTTCCATACTCGGTTAAGGGTCCAATTTTATCAACTCTTATTACACCCGTTCCTTGTGTAACTAATGTACCCGCATAGCAATAATCATGACGCCAGTATTCGGCTACTTCATCAGATTTCGTATCAATACTGCGTTTCCACACCCCTTCAGCTTCACCTGTTAGCGATGATTCATCGATACGCAGTGTTGCGGACTTAAGAACTTCTCCGTCAGCCGGTACTTTGACACCTTCAGCGATATGCATAATATCTCCGGGAACTAAATCAACACTATTGATTATCGTCTCAGCCCCATCACGAATAACTGTAATGCGAGGAGCAGAAAGATCCTTCAACGCATTCAATGTTTTATCTGTTTTCCACTCTTGAATGACTTCGATACTAATGATTCCGATTACGAAAACAAGCATAATCGCGCCATCGCGCGGTTCACCCAAAATAAAATAAATAACAGCAGCAATAATCAGTAATAAAAACATAGGTTCACTGATCACTTTGATGATCTTATGAAAGAAACTTTCTTTTTTTACTACCGCAAGTTCATTTTTACCGAGTTTCTCCTGCATCTTTTTAGCTTCCGCTGTTGTTAACCCTTTAAAATCTTTAATATTTTGTTCTGACATAACTATTTTCTCCATGTGCTTATTCAAGCAATAAGTCGAACTTTGGCATAATACGCACTTCAGAATCATGTTTAGGGTATAAAAATACCTGTAGAACATTTAACCGTCCCACAGGTAGTTGATTTCCTGTTGCCCATATAGGCCCAGCCCCACGGACTTTTACGTCCATCGCCTGCTCAGTTGTACTGTAGATTTGTATGCAGTGCAAAGATATTCTTATCTTAACAGTACTTGTGAAGTTTGTCAATATTTTCTCAAATGTTGTTTGTGCCTAACTTTTTATACGACAACCTTGTCACATAGAAGAGAACTCTGAATTAATTTCAGAGTTCTCAATGCATTAATTTGACTAGTATTCTTTTCTTACACCGAATTCAGCATCTTCTACCCATTCTTCGGGCTGGGTCAAAAGTGTGACTAATTCTTCGAAGATCGTAAAGTGCTTTACTTCCTGCATGATTAGAAAAGCAAATAACTTGAATTCGTTTTCGTCTACCGCTTCAGTTTGTAATTTCGTGTATAAATTGATACTCTCGTGTTCCTTTTCCATTACTGCTTTATACAAATCAAGTTGACTCGGAAGTTTTTTGACCTCAACACGGACATCACCGATATCTTTAAATAAGTTCGAAAGATTTGACAACTTGGATGTATCCACTAACTCATAGGTAAGTTTATCAAATTTGTTTTGCAGGATAACTGCATGGTTCTTTTCATCTTTTGCCAACATTGTAAAAATCTTGTTTAAATGGTTGTCTTTATTCAATTCAGCTTGTCTAAGATAGTACTCCGAACCATCCAATTCCATTTTAATCGCAAAATCGAGACTTTTCATATAAGTACCTCCTGTTTCCATTCTACTATTATTCACTTCAAATCACAAACTTTTCAATCGGACCAGCTATGGTTGAGACCCGTTTATTCTTTTTTAACTGAATTTATCCCATTTAAAATATATAAAACCCTTTATTTCTTATCACTAAAGTTGATTTCCTTTAAAGAGACGCAATTGAAAATACTTCTTCAATTAAAAAAATTAGTAAAATCTAAAAGAACTCTCCAAACTAAAACCATGTGGATAACTAGTTTGATTTTGTTTGTTATTTACTCGAAGGTAGATTGTTCAGTAACCAATGATTTAGTTTAATATGTGCTTGTACTGACAGTAAGTGTCCAATTCCCATAAACGGTATTCCCATTTGCGATTGTGTAGGCTCTTATCTTATAGAAATAACTTGCCTTTGGTAAATCTACATCCAAGTAATCAGTTCCAGTGACTGTTTTTAGGTAGGAATACTTACCTGAAAATGCTGTCGATCGATAGATTTCATAGCCAACTACTCCAACGATTGGTCTCCATGACAATTGAATCGTTGTCGGATTATATTTATGTACGCTGAGTTGGTCGACGACTTGAGGAATTGGCGTGACATTGATATTACGAGAATACGTCGAGTATATCTTGTTTGAATTAACCCAACGATAAGCTCTGACTTTATAGTAATAATAAATTCCGCTGCTGAGGTTTGTGTCTGTCAATTCAGTCACAGATGAGTTACCAATCAAGGCGTATGTTGAATCAGCGGAAGAAGAGCGGAAAACATCATAACCAGATGCTCCATTTATTTGATTCCATTTGACTAAGATTGAATTATAGGATAGTGAGTTCGCTATAATCGAACTTATTGCATTTAGTGACGGAGTTGCTGTGAGCACTGAGCTGTATGGCCCAACTCCTTTATTTGTACTGTACGAAACAAAGGCTCTGACTTTATAGTAGTAGATCGTACCGGTAAGTACATTGAGATCCGTAAAATTATTTTGTATGGCAGAACCAACCAACAAGTAATCACCCATTTGTGATGTCGCTCTGAAAACTTCATATCCAGATGCACCGGCGAGCGTATTCCATGAAACCGAAACGGAAGAATAACTCATTGAATCGACCTTGAATCCACTAGGTGCGATAGGTAATGCAAGCCATTTCGCATAAATAGTCATAGATCCCTGAATCGTATCGGAATTAAAATTCCATCGCGTTTCTAATGTACCGTTTGTGAACCAACCCCCAAAAACAACGTTTTGTTTAGTCGGAGAAACAGGCACAGGGATCAATTGTCCATAGGTCGAAATGAGTGATTCAACTGGACTTCCGCCCTGTGAATCAAAGAGGATTGTATAATGGATAACTGACCACTTAGCATATAACGTCATATTTTTCGTTACGGTATCTGTTGAAAAATCCCATAGATCCGTATATTGCGCATCGTTATACCAACCCAAAAATTCATAACCGGTTCTGCTTGGTTGTGCTGGCTCCGAAATCAATCCATTGATCGGTACTTGAACTCCGGCAATCTCAGATCCGCCTAAACTTGAAAATGAAACATTAAATAGACCGTTCGTCTGAATTGTAAAAGTGAATGTTGAACGATTTGATACCCCATCAACGGCCGTTATCATATAAGTTCCATTCTCAGTAAATATATCGTTGCTTGGCCACGAGATTATATTCGAGTCTTTTACAACACTCTTTTCGAAATAAGAAAAATCAGTCACTGTTACATAAACCTCGCTTGTTGTTACACTTCCACTCGTTAGTAAGAGCGATTGAGATGTAGCATCGATCAGTGGACTGGCGGTGTCTTCAATCTGAAGATTGATCGTGTAAGCATTCAAAAATGCATCTCCATAATAATCATACACATTGATGTAATATGTTCCGGCATTCAAGGTTGTATTCAACGTTTCAGGTAATCCAGCTAAAACTTGATCTTTCGTTATTAGGAGCGTTCCTGCGTGATTTCGTAATTCGATAACTGTATCTTGATCAGATGTCGGCGTGACAACAATATTGACTGTTTGTGTATCAAGTAATGTAAACTTATAATAATCGTTATCTAAGACCGGATAACTATCACCGGCATAAGCTTTGTTAGGTAAAATCAACTGGGCAAGTTCTTTAGTGTCATTCCCATCAAATAGTCGACTGTCGGCTGCGACGGTAAACACTTTCTGCGCATTGATGATCCCAAAACCACTGTTTGAATCCCAACCGGGTTGAAGCAGATCATCAGTACCCGTAAACAGAATAGCCGTGATTGTATCATTGGAATAGCTCGCATACCGACTTTTCACTAAAGCAGCAATGGCCGCAACCGTGGGTGAAGAAAAAGAGGTTCCGTTAAAGTCAGCAAACGCTCCTGCCCCACCGGCAAGATAAGCAAGTCTGATAAATTCTCCGGGAGCGCAAATATCTAGAGCACTTCCCTTATTGGAGAACGTTGAAACAGTATCGGTCTCAGAAGTCGAGCCGACTGCTATAACTCCTGCATAAGCTGCCGGATAAGATATTTGATTTGAAAATCCATCATTACCGGATGCTGCAACCACGAGTATACCTTTTCCCAAGGCGTATACGATGGCTGCTTCTTGATCTGTCGTCGAGATACTGGTACCTAAACTTAAATTGATAATATCCGCCCCATGATCAGCTGCCCATCGGATTCCCGAAGCAATTCGGGCAGTCGTCGTTGTAGCTGCTCCGTTAGCGAATACTTTAATTGGCATTATGGTCACTTCCGGGGCGATCCCGGCAATACCGGTCGCATTCATCGTCGAAGCAATCAATGAAACAACTGCCGTTCCATGCGAACTACCATCATACGAATATTGTCCCGGATATGTATCTTCCATCAATTCAAGTCCCGATGTATCAACTCCATTAACGATTCCATCAGCATCCGTATACGGACCGAATCCGGTATCGATCACTGCCACAACGACCGAGGATTGACCTTTGGTAGTATCCCACGCAGATTCCATGGCGATCCGTTTCAAGTTCCATTGATAAAGATTGTATTGCGGGTCGGATGGCACATAAAACAATTGTACGATCTGATCGACATAGGCATTTTCAATGGTTGAATCTTTTTCATATTTAGCGATGATCTGGGCTGGATCCGAACCCTTTGGAATCTCAATAGCGATGGAGTTTGTATTTTCATAAATACCAATAATCTTTTCAGTAATCGTCAGGCTAGATAGATCAGTGATATTCTTAAGCTTTAATACGATCGTATTTCCCGGATTTCCAACTTTATCCGCACTGGAATCCAGTGTTTTACTTTCCGTTTTAAAAGAACTACTATATCTTGGTAACGATATCTTGCTTAGCGATTTTGGATTCTGAAGTGATAGTACAGTATTTTGGCGATTCACCGTTGAATCAACATATTTATTTGCAGGAGAAAAACAAATCATGAACATCACGATAACTGTCAGTAAGACTTTGACTCTTTTATCCATAATTCAACCTTCCTGCACGTAGGTTCTATCGAACCGATTACGTTCATCCAAATGATCGGAGAATCGAAAATAAATAACTTTACTCTGCTACATTCATTATAATAGTTCAACGGATAATTTGGTATTAAAATAGTAATATTTTTCTTCAATGAGTGTCTCAACGTGAGGAATCGAAATATTTCGATATTTATCATAGAATTCATCACCTAAATAATACAAACTGATGAGACTTAAAGCTCCGGAACCAATAATTGACCTCTAAAAAGTTGATCATCGACCGACGCAAACATCTTAACTAAGGTTCTGTGCGTGATCCCGTGACTCCCTACAACAGTGCGGGTAAT
>JBBRCP010000061.1:0-10354 GCA_038204785.1 Erysipelotrichales bacterium | reverse complement strand
AGAATTCAATCAACGCTTTATGATGAGAATCCATAAGGGATTTGGTTCTGTGACTTCGAAAATCGACGATATGTTTACCAAGTAGAGTGAAGCCTATCTGTTTCCAAGTTTGAGCCGGATAGTTTACACAAGATTATTGACACAGCCTGTGATACGCTCAATTACTGAAATATTTAGTATCAAGAAAAAAACATATAATACTCATCGAATGATTCATTCCTACTTCGAAATCATGAATTTTTTCGCAAAAAATATCCTCTGTTCAAAATGAAACAGTTTTATTTTTCGCTTTATAAGAAACTTCTGTTCACTTGCGAACCATACAATAGTATGGTACATTAGCTACTAACGGACAGTTGATTTTCGCTTGGTTAGTTCTATAACTCTTAATCAAGTGAAAATAACTACGTTAGATGGTCAAACAATTAGGAGAACATTATGAAGAAAATTGCTTTTTTCGATATAGATGGAACCATGGTTAATGTACCTAACGGAATGATGCATCCAAGTAGCGAAACAATACGAGTCCTAAGTGAGTTTAAAAAACAAGGAAACTATATCGTTGTAGCTAGTGCCCGAGGGTCTGTTCCTGAAAGTATCAAAAATATAAATTTTGACGGATATATCCTGAATGACGGTCACTACATTCTATTTGATCACGAGATTTTGGTTGACGATCAACTTACGTCCGATGAAATAAACAGACTAATAAACCTGTATAACAAATATGATGGTTGCTACTCTTTTAGCGGACATGAACAAGAATGGTGTTCTCATTTAGATCATCCATTAATGATTGATCATTTGAAAATGTTCCAAGGGATTGATACAAGGCCTATTGGTGTGATAGAAATTTTCAATGCAATAGACGTCGAGGCAGTATCCTGTTGTGTCATGTTCAATCGAGTTCAAGATCTTATTGAATGCTACAGTGAACTTAAGGATGAATTCACTGTTATCCCTTATTATTCTGGATTGATTAGGATGGATGTCTATCACAAAGGTTTTACAAAAGGTACGGCATGCAAGTATTTATATAAAAAATTAAATATTGATCGTATGAATACCTATGCCTTCGGAGATGGTGATAATGATATCGAAATGCTTCAATTAGTTGGTCATGGTATCGCCATGGGAAATGCATCCGATGAGATCAAGAAATATGCATCTGAGATCACCGATACGGTTGATCACGAAGGAATCGCAAAAACATTTAGAAAACACTTTGATATCTGATAAAGTCATAACTCCATACTAAAAGTGATTTCAGTTATTGAAATCCCTTTTTCAACTTATATTGATTAAATTCTAGTTCGTGCAATCACATTCATTGTCACAACAACACTCATCGTCTTCTTCACTGTCTTCATTAGGTTTGCGAACATTCAATCCCGCAAAACGCAACTCATACTGAATGGTTAAGACAGGTTGGTTTTCTTCTGCACTTCCGCTGAAAGAACTGTTCACACCTGATTTGTGATTTGTACCGCCTAAATCAACATGCCACTCTTCCGGTACCACAATATCAACTCCGGCGAGTTCAGCATATAGATCGAGCCGACCCTTATTGTCTTTCAGTGTTGCCTGTGTAAAATCAATTTCAACTCCTGAAAGATTTACTGCGATCGAATCTGCTTCAAATTCACCTTCAAACTTGATTTCATTCCCTTTGAATTTTACTTTTTTATTATATGCCTGCATTTTCTTGTCTGTTTGGTGGTTCTTGTAGGCAATCGCTCCGGCTGCTGCGGCAACTCCTGCTAAGCCGACTGCTTTAAGAAGTGTTGTTTTTTTCATCGAGAATCCTTCTTTCTTTGTTGAATTGAGAATAATAACTACAAAAATATCTCTACTCTATCTGTCTTAATTATACTCTTAAGTTCTTAATAAACGATACTCAATTGACTTTGAAAAATCGTTTTTCAAAGTAACAAACCTGATCTAAATGAGTAAGTCAACTAAAAAGCCCTACTCTGTTAATTGGAGTAGGGTTAGCCTATTGACAAATTAAACTAAAAGTCCGACTCATAACCTTTCGTTATGACTTCCTGATTGGTATCCTATTTGTTTGTTTTGATACCGACTATTTTGTACAATGGACAAACTCTGGTGGTAGCCGTTACAACCATAACCCCGGCCAACACATACAAGATAATGGATATTGTTGAACTAGCCCCCATCGCAATCCCTGCAACAACCAGCACTACCGCAAGAACATACCGAATGATAGAATCATTTTTACCTACATTTTTCATTTGTTATTCTCCTTATTAGTATTATGCGCTTTTATTAGGAGGGGAAAAGTGAAATGCTCATAATAGTTTAGGAAATGAATCACTTACTTTTAGTTTTTTAAATTGTCTCGCATGATATGAATTTATTGAATAGAATATCCTATCTTTTTTTATGAATAGGAAGAATGATTGATGAAAGTATCATAAATTAGTTACCTTCGATAAACAAAGTAATTATTCACTTTCTTAAGTTTCTTCGATTGAGAAAATTGGAAGAAAGCAACCGATAAATTATGAAATTAAAACATTTAGATGAGAATGCACAAATCGTTAGAAACCTAACTAATAGTGGAATTTAATCGTAAACAAAAAGTAATAACAATTTTTTAAGATCGTAAATTTCAATATTTATGAGTGAATTTGGATCCAGAGTAATATATTTTTATACACAATTGCATTCATTCTCAATAAGATATTTCAATAATGCTTCGACTGCAATAGGTCGAGAAATCAAAAACCCTTGAATGTAGTCACAGTTGAGATTTCTTAAAATATCCAGCTGAGCTTGTGTTTCAACCCCTTCTGCGACAACTCTCAAACCAGTCTCATGAGAAAGCCGAATGATCATCTCACACAAACTAAGCGTTGCGTCTTTTTCAGTAAGGTTTGTAATAAACTGACGATCGATCTTTAAGATATCCAATGGAATTAAGTTAATGTAAGATAAGGAAGAATATCCTGTCCCAAAATCATCCATAGATATTCGAATACCGATTTCTCTGAGTTTGATAAGAGTCTTAACGATTTGTTCCATGGTTTCGATCGGGACATTTTCAGTAATCTCAATTTCAATCCACGTAGGATCAATGCCTGTCTCAGTGATAATCTTTTGTAGCGTTGAAACATAATTAGGATGCTGAATTTCGATCGGAGAGGCATTGATAGCCAAGATATAATTTTGATTTAATTGTTGATTGATACGTTTAACATCTTGACAAGAACGTCTTAGAACCCACTCTCCGATATGAATAATATATCTTGTCTCTTCCGCAATCGAAATAAATTCCATCGGATTTTGCAATCCAAGTACGGAACTTCTCCATCGTATCAAAGCTTCAAATCCACGAACCTTAGTAGAAATAGCATCCACTTGAACTTGATATTCAAGGAAAAACTCATCAAGCGCAAGTGCTGTCCTTAAATTTTGCTCAATTGAAACGCGATGTTCAATTCTGGATTTCATATCATTACTATAAAAGAAAAACAGATTTTTCCCTTGCGATTTAGCCTCATACATAGCCGAGTCAGCACAACGTAATAGTGCATTAAAATCAGATCCATCCTTTGGATAGAGGCTTACTCCAATACTCGCAGTAATATAGATTGGATGATCATCAATGATCAGCGGTGTCTTGAAAAATGAAATAAGATCATTTAATAATGAATCGATCCGGCCTAAAGTAGGTAGATCTGGTACTAAAATAACGAATTCATCCCCCCCGATTCGAGCAAGAATCGTAGTCTCACTGAGGATTTCTTGAAGTCTTTTACTAAATTGGATCAGCAAGCGATCCCCGAAGATATGCCCATATGTGTCATTCACATTCTTGAAATTATCGATATCCAGATAAAGGAGACCTAGAGAATCATTGTTGTTGATTAGGAAGAAGTTAATCGGATTTTTATAGAGATAGGCACGACTGAACAATTTAGTAAGTGAGTCATGATATGCTAAATTTTCAAGTTGCAAATCACGAGTGTGGATGCTTTTGATCATCACTTCGAATTGTTCAGCCAATTTCTGGAATTCAACATAATCTGTCACCAATAGAGCCGGAGATATCGTTATTCCGTTTGCGATTAATTCTGTCTTGCGAATGAATTTTGATACATCTTTTGTAATTTTACGGGTATTAGCCAACGTGATGATGATGGACCCTATCATCGATAGAATCAAGAACCCAAATATAAAACCAAGCATCGTCAATAAGACTTGATATGCTTTCCCGCGCGACTCTGCCACACTGACATACCAATTCAATCGTTCAATAAGAGTCGTTGTCATTAGATTGTCTTTATGATTGTATGTTAGATCAAAATGTTGTATACCCGCATCGAGTTTAGATTTTATTGCTTCAAAATTAGGATCTATTCGGTGTTGAGTCACATTTTGAGGGTCACTGCTGATAATATAGAATCCATAACTGTCTGTAACAGAAACATCAACATCAACACTCGAAAAACTTTTCAATTGATCGGAAACGACATTAATAAAACCAAAATTCAGAAACCCAACAATGATTCTATTTCCAGCCGGAATAGCGATAACCAATGTTGGTTGAGCATCTGTGTTTGAAATCTGTACTCGAGAAATATAGACTGATTTAGTATCGACCACTTGTTTAAAATAGCTTTCAGAACTGCGGTCAAAACCAAGTTGGTAAGTATAATCAGTAAGAGTATAAAGCACTTTCCCTTCAGTATCTAAAACCTCAATATTCTCAAAGTAACCTTCACTGGAACTTATATCAGTTAAGAGTTTACTTATTTCTGCTGGCTTATGATCCGTAATTTGATCCGAATCTAAAATGATTTTGACTTTTTGAAGCGTTCTTTCAGGATCATTCAACAGATCATCGATTCTTGACGCAATAGTTTTCGAAAGCAAGAGATTGTGACGATAGATATCTTGGGAAAAGTAATTAAACAAAAAGAACGAAAGAAAAATTGAAATAATCAGCAACGGGATCGTTGTTGAATAAATACCTCCGGTAAAGATGACTTGAAACAGGCGCTTATTTTTTTTCAAAAGTTCACTCTCCCGTTACTCTAGTAAACTGTCCGTTTATAACTTGAACAAGATAAATTTTGCGATTCACATCACCATTTAGATCAAAGTTGAAAGAACTCTGCACACCCGAATATTCGCTTTGAGCGAGTAGTTGCGCTTTGATTTCATCCGCATCAAGTGTTTTGCTTTTTTTCATAGCCTCAGATAAAGCCATCATCGCCTCATATGAAAACATCGAAGCAAACGAAGAATCTGCCCCATATTTGCGATTATATTTCGACTTAAATGTCAAATACTTCTCTGATTGAGAACTAAAATCAAAATAGTTCACACCAAATATATTATCGACAGCCTTACCGCCCCTTTGAATCAAATCATAGGTCATCGCCCAAGCTGGTAAAAAGATTTTCGGGCGAAACCCTAACAAGCCAAACGTTTGAGCGAAATTAGCAGATTCAAATGAAGATGATAGTAAAACAACACCATCCGCCTTAGAACTGATCAATTCCTGTGTGATCCCTTGATAATCGATTGCGTTTTCAGAAGTATATGTTTCTGTCAACACAACTTCAATTCCATTAATATCAATCAATTTAGTGATTTCGTTGATGATGATGGTGGTAAACGAAGCATTATTTTGGGTAGATAGAAAAGCTAAACGATGAACTCCTTGCTCGATTAGAGAAGTAGCAATTCGTTGTGCTTGTGTAATGTTCGAAGGAATCACTCGAAAAAAGTGATCATCCTTATTACTAAGCAGATCTGTCGCAACCGTTGGACTTATCATAATAATATTCTGCGAATTGATATAATCGATATTTTCGCCCATCGTGCTACTGATCATATGACCAATGATAGCTTTACATCCCTCTTCCACAAAACGTTTATCAACATCCAAGGCAATGTTTTTGTCGTTATTATCATCTTGTATAATTAATTCAATGTCTCTACCTTGTATTCCACCCGTTGAATTGATCTCCGCAACTGCCAATTCAACTCCATACATACCATCGATTCCCAATTGAGAGTTAGTCCCTGTAAGTGACGCAGAAAAGCCTACCTTAATGGTTGACTCTTTTGTACAAGAGGTAAGTGTAAAAAGCAGGGCTAGAGACATTAAACCTTTGAGAAATTTAGTCATAATTTGCTCCATTTTCAATGGCACATCCACCCAGATTACTCAAAAATTGACTAAGCAGAATCGATAGTTGATATTCAAATTTTCAATCTTTATATCTATTATAATACAGAATCAATAGTTTGGTAATAGCCATCTTTATCGATAAGTTAAGAACTACGTTTAGGCTCAATAAGTCAGCTCTTTTTTACTCTTTAAGGATACAAAACACTCAAGCTTATTTTACTATTGAAATTATTTATATCTTAGCGGTCCAAACATAACGTAATAAAAAATGACATCATATTGAAGAATTGATAATACATTCAATTGGACTGTAACTTTTATATTACCCTGAACATTATTTTGTAGAATATGAGAATGACCTTAATATAAAGCAGTTCAGCAACCTTTTCAAAAAATATTAAACAAAAAAAATGACGTAGTGCCATTTTTTCGTTTATTTCGATCTATCTCTAATCTCATTAGAGCAACTATATAGGTCTAGTCATTATCTTAACATGACTTAATGACTACCTTATCTTCGTCAGTTAACGAGAAATCAAAAATATCCAGATTCTGTTTTTGTCTTTCTTTATCATGGGATTTAGGAATTACGATCACATTTCTTTCAATCTGATAACGTAAAACAACTTGAACCCATGTCTTATGATACTTTTCACCAATCAATGTAAGTTTTTGTTTTGCTTCTTCGCTTACTTTTGAGATTGGACCCCATGCTTCGACAGCCACTTGATGACTCTGACAGAACTCAATCAGATCATCTTGCCAAAGACCCGGATGGGATTGAAGTTGATTTACAGCCGGTTTGATCTTACTGTGATCTAACAGATAAGAAAGTTGATCGATGTTGAAATTAGATACTCCGATGGATTTCAGAGTACCTTTCTCGGCATATTTTTCTAGTACTTTCCAAACTCTCGCATTGTCTTCGTTTTTCTCCAAAGGAAAGTGTAAAAGATACAGATCAATCGTATCTGTATCCAATGCTTTGAGACTTGATTCAAT
This sequence comes from Erysipelotrichales bacterium, assembly GCA_038204785.1. Classification (GTDB taxonomy): domain Bacteria; phylum Bacillota_I; class Bacilli_A; order Erysipelotrichales; family Erysipelotrichaceae; genus GWE2-51-13. Next base: position 3,183 of record JBBRCP010000061.1, on the reverse strand, counting down.
CGCATCCTCGATGTGTTTGTCGGATTGGGTATATTCGGCTGCAGCAGGTATTTTGGAAGTCAGGAATAGTTTCGAACGATCACTACCTGATTTTTTGATTGCCATTGCAACAACTGCTTCGTTTCGATATGCAATAGCCGTATCAATGAGAGTATATCCTGAATGTAACGCATTTTCGATCTCTTCTGTCGTATTATTGATAACTCCGGAAAATTGATGGTTTTCTTTACCAAACGTGTTAGTTCCGGTACCTATAACGGGAATTTCAATACCATTATTTAAAGATAGATAGTTCATGTGTGATTCTCCTTTTTACTATTCTAACTATAGTCCGAAAATATAAAGAGTTATAGTAATTTGACTATCCTGTTTAAAGTATTTCCTATGGATAACTCTTGAATTGAGTGAGCACAAGCGAATTTAGTTTAGTCGTTACTACTAGTTGGGACCATTTCTTGATGATTACTCTTTTTTTGATATTCGAAATGGAATTACCGGTAGGCTTTGACTCCTAAATTTCGAATGAACATCAACTTTATTTCAGATGAAACATAAATATTTCGATTAGCACTTGCAGATAGCGCTTTCAGTGATATAATAGGTATCATATTGATAGTGTGCCTATCACTACATGAGGAACCTATGAAACTTCAACAAATCAGACAATCCGAACGTGACGAAAGAAAAGAAGAACGTCGGGAGCATATCCTTCAAAGTGCTTTAGATGTATTTATGCAACAAGGGTTAGATCAAACAACCATGAAAGACGTTGCGGACGCTTCCGAAGTTGGAATCGCTACTGTTTTCCGTTATTTTCAGTCAAAAAGACAACTGGCAATCGATGCTGCCGCGTGTTTATGGAAGCGTGAATCCATGCAGTTACCTGCTTATCTTCCACAAAATTACGAGACGCTGAATGGAATCGCACAGTTTGAGTGTTTATTAGATATCTTTCTTTATCATTATAATAGAACTCCTGAAGTCTTTCGTTTCTTAGAACAATTCGATAATTTCATCGCGAGTGAAGCTGTCGCGTTCGATCTACTCGGTGAAGTAGAAAATAGTATTCTATCGCTAAAAGAACCCATTTTTAAAGCGATTGAAAAAGGAAAACAAGACAAGTCGATCCGCGATGATTTCAATGTCGAACTTTTCTATATGACGAGCATGCATACATTGATGAGCATCATTCAAAAATTTGTTTTACGCGGAATCATTGTCCGCGGTGATTCAGTAGTGACGGCAGAAGCACAGATTCGACTCTTGGTCGAAATCATCTGTGACTACATCCGTTTAAAATAGCACTATGTTCCAGGGAGGAAACATGAAAGAAAAGTTACCGTTGTCAAAGCAGATCGCTTATTCGTTAGGGCAGTTTGGTTGGTCGTTATTATCAGGTCTAGTTGGGACCTATCTGATTTTCTATTATATCCCGACTAATATTTCCGGGATTCCGGTAAGTATTCCGCAAGTTCGTTTTTTCGGATTTTTAACCATTATCGGATTGATTATGATGTTGGGTCGCTTCTTTGATGCGATAACAGATCCTTGGATCGCTACGTTAAGTGATCGAAGTAAATCTAAAAAAGGAAGACGGATTTCGTTTATGCAGATGTCTGCTATTCCGTTTGCCGTGTTTACCGTACTTGTTTTCTTTAATCCGATCGCAAGTATCAGTTGGCTCAATGCCCTTGTATTGACTGTTAATCTACTTCTATTTTATCTCTTCTTAACGATGTATGTGACACCTTTCTTCGCCTTGATGTCTGAATTAGGTCATACACCGCAAGAACGATTGAACTTATCTACTTTCATTTCAGTGACATGGTTCTTAGGTTTTGCGGTTGCTTCACAGGCACCTTTACTTTGGTCGATGTTTGAGAATAGCGGAATGGGTAAAGTCGATGCGATGCGTCTGGCGTTTACCATTCTATCGCTGATTGGCTTGGTCTTTCTTTACGTACCGATTTTAACTATCGATGAAAAACGTTATTGTGTATCAACCCCTTCCGACGTCAAAATGATTGACTCGATGAAGGCAACCTTCAGTAATAAACACTTCACTGTGTTTGTCGCCTCGGATCTCGTCTACTGGGTAGCAGTTACCATCTTTCAAAGTGCCTTGATCTATTATGTGACGATTCTGCTTCATTTACCCGAAGAGACTACGGGTACACTCTTGGTAATTCTAGGTTTAGGCTCATTTATCTTCTATTTACCCGTTAACTTAGTTTCACGTAAATTCGGCAAGAAGAAACTTTTACTCGCCGCCTTCTTACTCTTCATACTAACGTATATCTTCGGAGCGTTCCTTGGCACATTACCTGTCGTATCGATCACTCAAGGTTTTATCTTGGTTGGTTTAGGTAGTATTCCAATGGCTATCTTTGGAATTTTGCCCAATGCGGTCATTGCGGATATCGCTGAGTTTGACGCTCGTAAAACGGGTGTACGTCGCGAAGCAATGTTCTTTGGAACTCGTACATTCATGTCGAAAATGGGACAAATGATTTCCATGTTGATTATTAGTGCTCTCTTGATGGTGGAACGAAATGGAAGCAATGAAATCGGGATTCGACTCACTGCGATCTCCGCTGCTGTTTTCTGTGTCATCGGGATGGTCATCCTGTTAGGCTACGATGAAGAAGCTATTCTACGCGGCATAACAGATGAAGTAGAGAAGAAGTAAGATGGATTGGTCTAGAAGTACATTCGATGTGAAGTTCGAAGTTGAAGGAACACCCTTTTCACTTACTTCCATTCAACGTTCAAATCACGTCAAATCTGAATGGATCATTACACCAGTTGCATGCGGATCTCGCATGCAACTCTTCCTTATTCCTGATGTAAAAGTTAGAATCGATGAGATTCGGTGTGACGTAGATTTAAAAGTAAAAAGTGACGACACTCTGTTTTTCAATGGTTACCAATCATGGACGGATAGCCGTGAATGGCATCCGAAAGATAAAATGCCTCATCTTTCGAGTTTAGCAAAGCCTTTGATCAAAAAATTCAACTTTGATCGCTATGGAGATACCGTCGTTCGTACCATTTCACATCGTAGAGGACACTTACATGGGTTTAACTTTTCTAAAGTTCGGTCGAAAGACCAAGTAAACTTTTTTTGATAACTAAATTAAAAAAAAGGATTTAAGATGCTTTAATATTTAAAAAATAAATTCA
>JBBRCP010000060.1:0-10557 GCA_038204785.1 Erysipelotrichales bacterium | reverse complement strand
GCTATGAGAAGGGTGATCAAGGGTTGGTACATGAAAATATTCAAGCCCGACTACGAGGTCATTTATTGTCCTCTTTTGCCGCCATGGAAGGCGGAGTTATTTGTAATAACGGTAATAAGATCGAATTAGCGTTAGGCTATTGTACACTTTATGGTGATTCCATTGGTGCTCTAAGTCCACTCGGAGACTGCACAAAGGTTCAACTTTTTGAGTTAGCTCGTCAATTAAACCAAACTTTTGGGAGTGAAGTGATCAGTGAAGACTTGCTTCCACAAGTACTTTCAACGACGTTGGAATGGGAAGTTGCACCTTCAGCGGAACTCAAAGACAATCAATTAGATCCGATGAAATGGTTCTATCATGATTGGTTGATTCAAACGATGATCGAATATCCGACACATGGACCGATGTATATTATGAATCTTTATCTAAATGAACAGTGGAAATTACTTCCGGTAGCCCGCTGGATTACGTATTACCAATTGGATGACCCAACGAATTTTATGGAGGATTTAGAGTGGGTGATCTCGAATTGGCAGAAAGCTGTGTTCAAACGAATTCAGTATCCGCCGCTAATTACGGTAAGTCGCGGTAGTTTTGGTTCTGATTATCGCGAAAGTCAGATTCGTTGGGAACGTGGCGATGACTACAACGATCTTAAGAAGAGAATACTTGAAATGAAAACATCGATATAAGTAAAAAAGGATTGAGAGACATTTTCGCTCTCAATCCTTTTTTATGCAGATAAAAATAACGCATATCGGATCAATCGATTATAAACATCAATTTATAGGTTGCATACCATAAAAAAAGCAGCCTCGTCAGAGACTGCTGGGGCGCTTAATCAAGTAAGAAGAGTAGATCTGTATAATCAGGCAACGGATATGATTTTGCAGGTAGTGCTATTTCAATCTGGTCCGCATAGGATCTGACTTCTTCCATTAACGGAACAACGTTCTTTAGTAAATAGCTTCCCTCTAAACGGATATCGGCAATAGCAGATGCAGTATTTACGTTACTCTTCAGTAAAGCACTCAATTCATCGATTTTATCCAAGAGTTCGATAAGTACGTTCTCTTTGGCTGCAAGAACCTTACTTTTTGAAACGATTGGACCTAACGATTTAAGTTCGTCGACCAAACTAGGGACGATCATCCGATCAACAAGATCGATCAGCGTTTTGGCTTCCATGTTGATGACTTTCACATATTGATCATGCATAACTTCACTACGCGCATGCAATTCGTTTTCGGTATAAACATGTGTCCGTGCGAATAAGTTGATACTCTTTTCTTCAATCAGACTATCGATGGATTCAACGAATGAACGAATGTTCGGTAGTCCGCGTTTTTCGGCTTCGACCAACCAAGCATCTGAGTAGCCGTCTCCGCTGAATAAGATTCGATGATGGTCACGTAAAATTTCGACACAGATTTCAAGGGCTGCTTCACGCGTTTCCTGTAAATATTTGAAAGGTTCAAGACGATCTGCAACATCACGCAACACATCCGCAATGGTTGTACTGATAACAGTGTTGACGGTAGCGGCTGAACGGGAAGAGCCCAACATACGGAATTCAAACTTATTTCCGGTAAACGCAAAAGGAGAGGTGCGATTACGATCGGAATTATCTTTAGGAATATAGGATAGGGTGGAGATCGGCGAGAATTTAACGGTATCTTTAGCGGAGATAAAGGTTTCCTTATTGATTAGTTTCAACAGGATATCTTCGATGACAGTTCCCATGAAGACTGAAATAACAGCCGGTGGAGCTTCATTAGCACCTAAGCGATGATCGTTGCCCGGACCGGAGGCGGCTAAACGCAACAATTCAGGATATTGATCAATGGCTTTGATGACGGCACAGACAAACATCAAGAAACGAACATTCTCGTGTGGCTTGTCACCTGGTTCAAATAGGTTCTGTCCATCATCGGTGACGAGTGACCAGTTATTGTGTTTTCCGGATCCGTTGATACCTTTAAATGGTTTCTCATGTAATAAGCATGCCATGCCGTGTTTCTTGGCAACTTTCTTCAGTACGTCCATAATGATCTGATTTTGATCGACAGCGACATTAGCATCAGCAAAGATCGGACATAATTCAAACTGACCAGGAGCGACTTCGTTATGTTCGATGCGAGCAAAGATCCCGACTCTCCATAATTCAAGATTCACTTCGTCCATGAATGCTTTAACACGTGCTGAGATCGATCCGAAATAATGATCTTCAAGTTCCTGTCCTTTGGAAGGCATGGCACCCAATAAGGTACGTCCGCAAAACAATAAGTCAGGGCGCTTGTTGAACATTTCGAGATCAACAAGGAAATATTCTTGTTCTAATCCAACAAGTAGATTAACACGTTTGACAGTTTTATCACCGAGCGCATTGGTAATACGGGTCGCTTGGGTACTGAGAGCTTCAATTGCTTTCAGTAAAGGCGCTTTTTGATCGAGGGGTTCTCCATTATAAGAGACAAAGACAGTGGGGATACAAAGAACATTGTCACGGATAAAAGCTGGTGAGGTACAATCCCAATAGGTATAACCACGCGCTTCAAATGTAGCTCGCAGTCCGCCGCTTGGGAAACTGGATCCGTCCGTCTCGCCTTTGATCAGCATCTTACCGGAAAAGCGCGCAATCGGAGCTCCGGAATCTCCCGGCTCCAGAAAACTGTCATGTTTTTCTGCTGTTTGTCCTGTTAGTGGTTGGAACCAATGGCTAAAATGGGTAGCTCCTAATTCGATTGCCCAAGATTTCATTGCATGAGCAATAGCGTCCGCTGTAGCACGGTCTAATGAATCTTCTTTACTGACCGATGTTTTCCATTTTTTGAATACCGGGCTTGGAAGCCGATCTTTCATCACCGACTCACTAAATACATGCATTCCAAATTCGTCAAAAGGGTGTTTTTCCATAAATGTTCTCCTTACATAGGTTATATTTTATTCCAAATTTAGAGAATGTAAATAAAAATATAAAAAAAGTTATAAAATTGAGTTATTAATTGATAAAATAGTGAAATTTGTTAATTAATATCGATTATTTACATAATAAATCGATAAATGGATAAAAATATCTGATTTATATTTAAAAAAATAAATTCATCCACTATTAAATTCAAAGGTGTTACTCAGTTAATCAGGATCTGTTGATTTTGAAAGCATAAACCCTCAGTAGTTCGAGAAGAGTCCGTCATTGACCAGCACCGATTTAGATTTAATAACGGAATCTAAAACTTCAATCACTTCCTGCGAACTCGACCTTCGCGTGAGCCGTTTCTTCTGAAAGTAGGTGAGTCGGCTGAACTGTCCAAAAATATCATCGTTTTGCATCATAAAACTCGCTTATTGGCTCATTATACCTTTGTTCAGTTCAGACTAAATGCGCCATTTATGACATCCCAATTTAGACCCTATTCTACTGAGTTACACCTTATATTACAGTATTCCCAAGATATTCCAAATATAGGGGTTATACATGTTTAAGATTTTTTACCAACTCCTTCTCTCAAATTAATTCGTTTGAAATACGAATTTCATATAATGTCCATGAACATCATTCATTTTATCCGACAATTCGAGTTAGAACCCTTTAAATCTAAATATTTCCCACATTCAACTTTTTCTTTAATAGATTGTTTAAGAATGATATCTATTCTTCGAATTCTTAATTTGAATTCTGTTAAAACAAATGGTTTCAATAAAATACATAGTTTTTTTTAAAAATTTGCAAAATAGTTTTTTTCGTTAAAAGAAGATTGTCGCGATGACTTTTTGATTTTTGATTTCTTTATGTTCATGTGACTGAAGTTCTTGTTGACTATTAATTAGAAAAAACTCTTTTTAAGATGTTTGTTGGTGTTTTTAACTCATATTATTGTAAAATAGAATTACAAAATTGTGAGGAAATTACTATATGAAAATGTTTTTAGAGAAATGCAGGAAATGTGATGCAAAAAAAAGTTTCAGAACTGAAATGAGAAATACTGTTTTGATTCTATTATTTGGAATTTCTCTTGGTTTATTCTCAAAATGGTTGGATACAATTTCAATTAATAACGATGTATTATGGCTAAATATTATTGAGAAAATTGATTTGCGGAATGTATTTTCGCGACTTAGTATATGGGCATTATTCGCTCTGATTATCTCCATTTATAGCAGTCGAGCGACAAGAGCTTCCATTAATGTGTTCAGTTTTTTTATAGGAATGCTGTTCGGATATTATTTTTACACCATATATTTCGCAGGATTTTACCCGAAGTCATACATGATTTCGTGGGGAATAATTACATTGTTTACTCCGCTATTGGCAATTTTTACTTGGTACGCAAAAGGAAAAGGACCTTTCGCCATTTTTGTTTCATCTATTATAATAGGGTTTTTCTTTTCGGAAGCATTCTCGTTTGGATTATGGTACTTTGATATTTACAATATCTCGGAGTTTCTTTTCTTTATTGTATCTATAGTTTTACTATATAGAGGACGAAAACAGCTTATATACACCCTTATCTGCGCAATAATCATGGCACCCTTTATAAATGAACTATTACCTTACATATTTGGTGGTTTATAAATGTGACTTAAATATTTGAAGATAATACAGTTCACACTAAGTTATAATGAAAAACAAGGTGTTACTCAGTAAATCAGGACCTATTGATTTTGATGTTTTAACCATCAGTAGATATTGCGCTTTCACACTGTGATACGTCAGCGAAATCATAATGCCCTTCGTTTTTTGAAGGGAAACCATCAACTTCCCCTGGTTATCCATCCCTGCGAAGCGCCGCATAAACACATAGAGTGCAAGGTATCGGTTCAGATACTTCGAGGAAACACCGCGATAATATCGATAGAGGGTTTTAAAGTCTGAATGCATGTTGTTCATCATATTCATGTGGAGTACGTCGGTGAATTCATGATGATCTAAGACAACCCTACTTGTCAGATGTTTATGTTTGATCAACTCGTGGTTCGAGAAGAGTCCGTCATTGACTAACATTGATTTAGATTTAATAGTGGAACCGAAGACTTCGATCACTTTCTTCAAACTCGGCCTTGCACGATTCACACATTACGCCACTTCCTTACCAATCCGGTTGGTTCGCATCAAAATACACATCTTTTTATCGAATAAGCATCTTTTTTTAGCTGGTTCACCGTGTTTCCTGACTTTTATTCCCTCTGTTCATTTTATTCCCTTTAAAACTATCTGGAATGTATGTTTCACCAATTTCTACGATTCCGTCCGTCACGTCTCCTGCTCATCGAGGAGTTGTTCAAGCAAAAGCAAGAACTTATGGCGCATATAGAACACCGTGTCTACCGAACAATCAAGTCGAGTTGCGGTCTCATGGAGCGGGATGGCATTCAAGGTATCCACAATGATGATTGACCAACTCTCTTTGCTTTGATGTGAATGATAGTTCAATCTTCAACAGATTGTCACAAACTTGCGACTACATTCTTTACACTGGGGATCTGCTTTCCGCCTAGAAATCACTTTTTGATGAAGCTAGGATCATTCACACCACCTACTGGGTAAACAGAATAGTGCGTGTTTTGGACGAATTGGTTGAATTGAATGAAATTGAGGATCTCGCGCGTGAGTCGTTTCTTTTGAAAGTCGGTAAGTTGGCTGAACTGTTCAAAAATATCATCGTTTTGCAGCATGAACCTCGCTGATTGGTTCATTATATCCTTGCTCGGTTCGAACTAAGTGTGTCATTTATGACCTGTTCAAATTTAGATCATATTCTACTGGGTTACACCAATTCAAAAATAAATTGTGCTATACTAAATCTATAGGGTGAATTCCCATACGAGGTAAACGAATGAAAAAATTGTACAGATGTTCAGTTTGCGGTTTGGTATTGGAAGAAGGACAGTTGGAAGACAATTGCCCAAAATGCAACGCAACCAGAGACAAATTCCTTGAAATTTCCGAAGAGGTAAGTGAGAAGATCACACGTAGCGAGTTTACGAATGACTTACATGCTGATTTACTACACTTATGTGTAAAATTGGAAAAATTAGCTGATGCTGGAATAGCAGACAATCTTGATCCTTCATGCGTAAAGATTTTTACCAGAGCAAAAGGTTATGCTAAATTATTGAAACAACTGTCCAAAGCCGAAGTTGCTTCACACATTTCAAAAGAAAAATGGTAAGAGCGGGAAACCGCTTTTATTTATGTGAAAAGTACTTCACTTTATTTATTATATAGGAGTGATATAATCAACACATAAGTAGCCGAACTTTTCGGTTATTCAGTCACATGACTAGAGGAGAGGACCATGTTGAAGTCAAGCAGAATAGTGTTGGTGTCTTTGCTACTCTTTATTGGAATTACCGGTTGCAGTGTAAAACAAACAAATCCGTTTGATTCGCTTAAGCGAATTACCTTTTTAGAACTAGATGACAAGATTGCCAACGGTGACACAATGGTTGTGTATTTCGGTTGGACAAAAAACTGCGGCGATGCGCAGAATATTCAAAAAAATTACTTTAAAGATGCATTAACAACAAATCCTGACTGGAAAACAAAAATCTTCGTTATTGATCTTGATAGTGAGATTCCGGCAGCTTTGAGTAATAAAGCATTCCGTAAGCCTATGACTGATTTATATGGTGTAAAATATTCTCCGACTGTTGTTTATTACGCGGCGGGAGTGAAAACTAAAATGATTGAATGGACACCTACTAATGCTGATGCAACATATGCGATACCGTTACCACAGATCACGGAGTTCTTCACATCAATCGGTTATTTGAAAAAAGCGTGAGTTAACTCTCATGCTTTTTTAATAAAAAAAAGGCGCTTAGCGCCTAGTGGTATGGGTTTAGTCTTCGACGATTACTTCGGTAACTCCGGGTACTTCATCAATCAATAAGGCTTCGACGCCCAATTTAATGGTATCGTCGATAGCACTGCAACCGACACAGGCTCCGAAAACGCGTACGAATACTTTTCCGTTGTCATCCATTCTGATAAACTCGACATCCCCGCCGTCTCGTTGAAGATAGGGACGGATTTTATCAAGAACTTCAATTACTTGTTCTTCAATGTTCATGGTTTACCTCATCTCAGGAAATACATCAGGGTTCCTACAACAAGACCGACTGCGACGCCACCTACAACTTCGATCCACTTATGGCCAAGAACTTCTTTAACCTTAAGCATGTAGATTGGATCGTCCAATTTAGTTTGTGTTAGGATTTGAATGTCTTTGATCAACTGCTGAGTTATCTGAATATTCTGACCGGCGTAATAGCGGACATTTGCCGCATCGTAACATACGATGAGTGCCATGATCAGAGCGATCGCAAAGCTCGTTGATGAAAATTTGTCCTGAATTCCGACTGCTACTGCAAGGGCTGTTACCGTTGAAGTATGTGAACTTGGAAGACCGCCGCTTTCAACTGCCAGATGCGGTTTCCATACACGAGAGTGATAATATAATAAGGTTGGTTTTAAGAGCTGGGCGATCAGATTGGCCGATAGGGCAGCCCAGAATGGATACATGTTTCCTAGCATAGACTCACCTCGCTGTAACATTATAACACAAAAAAAATACGTGTGTGATATAATAGCTCATATCGGAGGAGCCAAGAATGAACTACACCAGCGGCCAAATCGTGGATGGAATCGTAACGGGAATTCAGCCTTACGGGGCATTTGTTTTCGTTGACCCCGACACCAGCGGTTTGATCCATATTTCTGAACTTTCAGAAGGGTTTGTGCGGGATATTCAATTATTTTTGAATGTCGGTGACCATATCAAAGTTAAGATTTTGGACATGGATGGTAATCAAAAACAATTGCGGCTTTCGCTAAAAGCACTTAACTCGCCTTCTTTTCGAAAAGAACGCAAACAGCAGGGGAGTGCAAGTCGACTTCCGGTATCTAGGATTGGGTTTGGTTCGTTAGCTGAAAAGCTTGACGAATGGATTGAAAAAGCAAAAAAGGAGCTTCAAAATGATTAAATTCGAACATTCTTCTGCTAATTGTAACAATCTGTTGGATTACTCAGCGCAAGTCGCGCAAATTCACGAAACACTGGTTAATAAAACAGGATTGGGAAATGATTATTTAGGTTGGGTCGATTGGCCTGTGACGTATGATAAAGACGAATTTGCGTTAGTTAAAAAATTAGCGAAAGAAATTCGTGCTCAAGCAGACGCATTTGTTGTTTGCGGTATCGGTGGATCCTATCTCGGATCACGGGCTGCGATTGAAATGATCCAAGGATTATTTCCAGAACGAAAAATCGACATTTATTTTATGGGTAACACTTTTTCTTCCACTTATGTTGTTCAATTGTTGAATAAACTCAAAGATAAAAATGTTTATGTGAATGTTATTTCGAAATCAGGAACGACGACTGAAACAGCGATCGCTTTCCGATTATTGAAACAATTTTTAGAAGCTAAGTATGGTGTTGAAGAAGCGAAACATCGAATCATCGCAACGACCGATAAGAACCGTGGAACACTTAAAGAATTAGCAGATAAAAATGGTTATGCGACATTAAGTATTCCGGATGATATCGGGGGTCGCTATTCTGTATTGACGTCAGTGGGACTGCTTCCCATTGCTGTCGCCGGAATCAATGTAGACGAGATGTTGGAGGGTGCAGCACTCGCTGCCAAAGAATACAATAATCCAGATCTTGCGAGTAATCCGGCTTATCAATATGCGGTGTGCCGTAGAATTCTCGAAGCACAAGGTAAAAATGTTGAAATGTTGGTGACGTATGAATCACAGATGTCAATGGTTGCTGAATGGTGGAAACAACTATTCGGTGAATCAGAAGGTAAAGAAGGCAAGGGGCTGTTACCGGCAAGCGTTAATTTCTCGACGGACTTGCACTCCATGGGTCAGTTTATCCAAGACGGAAATAAATGTTTGTTTGAAACATTATTGTTAGTAAAAAATCCGAGTCTCGATCTGATCTTCCCCACGGATGCGGCTGATTTAGATCACATGAATTATTTAAGTGGTAAATCACTCGATGAAGTCAATAAATTGGCTTGTTTGGGTACACTTCAAGCACACCATGATGAAGGTAACGTCAATAACTTGATTCTTACCCTTGATGAAATGAGTGCTAAGAGTTTTGGTTATATGGCACAATTTCTGTTTATAGCCTGTGCCATGTCCGTTTATATGTTGGATGTCAATCCGTTCAATCAACCCGGTGTTGAAGTATATAAGAAGAATATGTTTAAATTATTAGGAAAGAAATAAAAAGAAACTGGAATTTCACATTTGAAATTCCAGTTTCTTTTTTCATAGGGTAGTGAGTATAAAAAAAGAAACAAGTTTAACTGTTTCTAGTTTGTGTTGAGACGCGAATATTTTTTTATGTTTTCCGAGTAGATCAAATAGAATTTCCCAACGGTCTTACCTGTAATGCCGGCAGGTTGTTTACCAAGATCATAGACCCATACAGCACCCATGAAGTCATCAGGATGAGCGGTATTATAATCATTCAGAAACTGGATTGCTTCAGCATAAGGTAAGATATATAACGGCTTAGCCAAAGCATCGGCCAACCCTGAATTCTTGATCATGATGGTTACCGAGCGAGCTTGTGTAGCAGGCATCAGTGTTGATGGATCAATCAAATGGTGAAGGACAATATCATTTGGTCCAAGATAATAACGTTGGTAGTCACCTGAGGTAACTACGGACATAGAATGATCGGTATAAAGTGTATCTAATGAATCAGCAGTCATCGTTGGATCGGGGGCTTGGATTCCAACACCCCAGTTTTCACCGGTCGGCTTTTTACCGATGATGCGAACATTTCCACCTCCGTTGACGATCCCGCTACTAAGACCGGCCGCTTCAAGCTTTTGAGCAACGATCTCGGTCGCAAATCCTTTTCCGATTCCACCGACATCTAAGCGCGTTCCCGGATTTGTTAGGAATACAGTTGATGCAGTTTCATCGATGATCACATTCTGCCATCCCGTAAACTGATTGGCTGCCTGTAGAACTGATTGTTCCGGAACATCGCCGGCGAGTCCTTCTTGGTTCATTGATTGACCAATGGTACGATAGTTATGCCAAATTTCGAGAACAGCACCTAACGTTACGTTAAACGATCCTTTCGAGGGTTCGGTCCATTTACGTGCTAAAAGAAGCATGTCAATGATATCCTTATCCACTTTGACGGCTTGTTTACCGGCATTGTCGTTGATTGTTTTAATATTGTTGATGTTCGGATAATCATTATATTTATCATATAGTTGATTCAAACGTGTATATTCGGTTTTCATTAAATCAAAGTATTTATCAAAACTGTCTTGTGAATCGGTATAACCAATCAGTGTCATGACTGTATCGAATCCGGCTTCCACAGTTCGATTGTCAAATTTCGTCAGCTTTTTTTCTTGCGTGCATGCGCTAAAACTCAATAGAGCCAGCAACGATAGTACGATCATTTTTTTCATTTTATCACCGTCGCTTATTATATCATAAAATGGCATAATACAAAAACACTTGTGACTCGTGAAAAACGAACTAATTTTGTTAAAATTGGT
>JBBRCP010000059.1:0-10684 GCA_038204785.1 Erysipelotrichales bacterium | reverse complement strand
GATATGCCGATCGATTTGAATGGAAAGATCGTTATTCTGGTGGATGATGTTTTATTTAAAGGACGGACCGTCAGAGCTGCGATGGATGGAATCATGTCCTACGGTCGTCCACAGTCGATCCAACTTGCAGTACTCGTTGACCGCGGTCATCGAGAATTACCGATTCGTGCTGATGTGGTTGGGAAAAATGTTCCAACGTCACATGAAGAATCAGTGAAAGTCTTATTACGCGAAAAAGATAAGTCCGAAGTCGCTATTATACTCAGTGAAGGAGAAATCTATGAATAAAGACAGTTATACAGTTCGTCTACTTCAACAATTATTGTCGATTCCAAGTCCGACCGGGTATACAAAACATGCTATCATTTTCTTAAAAGAAGAAGCTGAAACAATGGGATATTCTACCACGATGACTCCAAAGGGGAATCTTCATATTCATATTAAAGGAAGACACGACGCTAAGAAGATTGCCTGTTGTGCACACACTGATACGCTTGGATTAATGGTTCGTTCGATCAAAGGAAACGGACAATTAGTATTTACCAATATCGGGGGTCCGATACTATCAACGTTGGATGCAGAATATTGCAAGGTCATAACACGTTCGGGAATAGAGTACAGTGCTACGATCTTATCGAACTCTCCGGCCGTCCATGTGTATAAGGATAGTGATAGTATTCCTCGCAATATGGATACCATGGAAATCAGATTGGATGAAGTTGTTTACTCGAAAGAAGATACCTTAAAACTGGGAATTGCTAACGGAGATTTTATCATGATCGACCCTAAAACAGTGTTAACTGAAGGAGGTTTTCTGAAATCACGTTTCCTTGATGACAAAGCCTCAGTTGGCGTTTTGTATGGCGTACTAAAAGAATTGGCAGACAAAAAAGAACAACCTTATTTCAACACTGAATTCATCATCACTACCTATGAAGAAACAGGCCACGGATGTTCATGGATCAGTCCCGATATTCAGGAATTACTGGCCGTAGATATGGGATGCATTGGACTCGATCTAAGTTGTACCGAACAGGATGTATCTATTTGTGCTAAAGATTCGGGTGGACCGTATGATTACGATATGACGAATCATTTGATAGATCTAGCGAAGAAAAAATCAATTCGTCATGCGATCGATATTTATCCATTTTACGGGTCAGATGTCGGGGCAGCACTCAGAGGCGGGAACAATATCCGTGGCGCATTGATTGGTCCCGGTGTCAGTGCGAGTCATGGAATGGAGCGTACTCATTTAGATGCGCTTGAAGCTACCAGTCAACTGATACTTGCGTACCTGCGCAAACCGGCTTGATCATGGAAATGACTTACCTTATTGTTTTTATTATGTTTGTGCTTATTTATTTGATTTACGCTCCAAGTGATCGCATCCGCAAAGCTGATTGGGTAGCCGGACATTATGCACATCGGGGACTATATCGGAAAGATCAAACGATTCCGGAGAATAGTATCGCAGCTTTTCAACAAGCAATCGATCATCAATTCGGAATCGAATTGGATCTACAGAGCACAAAAGACGGGGTTGTTATGGTATTCCATGATGATTCATTAAAGAGGCTGTGCGGAGTCGACCGAATGTTAGAAGAAATCAACTATGATGAAGTGCTATCAATGCGACTATCCAAAACAGATCAACTCATCCCGCGCTTTAGCGATGTGTTATGCCAAGTAAATGGACAAGTCGTTTTGATTATCGAAATCAAAACAACAAAACGACGCAAAGAGACGGTTGAACAAGTAATGAAATTGCTTAAGGAATATAAGGGTAATTTCGTTCTTTGTTCCTTTGATCCGTTGATTCTCAAAGAACTCAAGTCACACTATCCACGCGTCCTTCGCGGTCAATTGACACATTACTATATGGATGACAAGAGTAAGCCTTTATGGCAGCGAATCATGCTCCAATATTGCATGTTTAATTTTCTGACACGACCTGATTTTATCAGTATCCGCTATGATCAACTCAACTTCAGTTATCGACTGAGTCGAATTCTAAAAACCTATGGATTCGGATGGCCACTGTCATCGCAAACCCAAGAAGATTCACTCAGTGATCAATTCGAAGTCATCATTTTTGAACATTATCTTCCTTATTAAAAGACAGCCCTCACCTAAACCTAGGTAATGGCTGTTTTTTAGAATCTGATAGTACTATTAAAAAATCATCTCATTATATACAAAAGAAGTTAATTTCAGTACATTCAATTCCACAAAAGCCACTAACTGTTTATAAGAGAAGTTTTTACTCAAAAAATCCCATCATCGCTGATTCGTAACTGTTTGTGAAATCTCGGAGTATTTCTCAACGGTTTTTACTTGTGGTCGTTTTAACCAAAGAATTTCGAATATAGAGCGTGTGAATCAACAATGTCAACGTATTCTCTTTCCGTTTGTGAAAGGATTAGCCAAAAAGGGGTGCAAAAATGTGCAAAGAGTATTATAATATATAAGGTTAAATACAAAAATAGGAGGACTAAAATGGCTAAGAAATTTATGACTATGGATGGTAATACAGCTACCGCTCATGTTGCCTACGCCTTTACGGAAGTAGCCGGAATTTATCCGATTACCCCTTCATCAACAATGGCCGAATTGGTCGATGCTTGGGCATCACAAGGACGCCGAAACATTTTCGGTTCCGTCGTTAAAGTAGTTGAAATGCAATCCGAAGCCGGAGCTGCAGGTGCCGTTCACGGTGCTTTGCAAGGTGGAACACTTGCTTCGACATTTACTGCATCACAAGGATTATTATTAATGATTCCGAATATTTATAAATGGGTCGGAGAACTGATTCCGGGCGTTCTTCATGTTTCAGCTCGTGCATTAGCAACTCGTTCACTGTCGATTTTCGGTGACCATCAAGATATCTATGCAGTTCGTCAAACCGGACTTCCGATGATCGCATCACATTCCGTTCAGGAAGCGATGGATTTAGCCGGTGTTGCTCATCTTACGGCTATTAAAGCATCTGTTCCTGTCATGCATTTCTTTGATGGTTTCAGAACATCCCATGAGATTCAAAAAATCGAAGTAATCGATACCGAAGCATTAGGTAAATTAATCGATATGGATGCTTTGGAAGCCTTCCGTGCACGTGCCTTGAATCCGCATACCAATCCGGTTACACGCGGCGGTGCGGAAAACGATGATATTTATTTCCAAGGGCGTGAAGCGCAAAACTCTCATTACGATAATGTTCTGCCGATCGTTGTTGATTATATGAAGAAAATCAGTGAAATGACTGGACGCACCTATGCACCGTTTGTTTATTATGGTGCCCCGGATGCCGATCGTGTCATCATTGCGATGGGATCAGTTACTGAAACAGCCTCAGAAGTTATCGATGCTTTGAATAAAAAAGGCGAAAAAGTCGGAATGGTCAAAGTCCATTTGTATCGTCCATTCTCAGCTGAGTATTTGAAGTCTGTTATTCCGGCAAGTGTTACGAAAGTGGCAGTCTTAGACAGAACTAAAGAACCGGGGAATCATGAACCGTTATTCTTGGATGTCTATGCTGTATTAGCCGGTTACAATAAGATCAAAACGATTATCGGCGGACGTTACGGTCTTTCCAGTAAAGATACCCAACCGCAAGATATCAAGGCTGTATATGATCATTTAAATTCAGATCATCCATTTGACGGATTCACCATTAGTATCAATGATGATGTTACACATCTGTCACTAAAAATCGATGAAGAGTTTGAAGTTGAACATGATTATACGTCTTGCTTATTCTATGGATTAGGTTCAGACGGAACAGTCAGTGCGAATAAGAACTCCATTAAAATCATTGGGGATCATACAGATCTATATTCACAAGCTTATTTCGCTTATGACTCGAAGAAAGCCGGCGGAGCTACTCGTTCTCACTTGCGTTTCGGTCATACACCGATTCGGTCAACCTATTATATTCAGAAAGCTGACTTCATTTCATGTTCACTGGATTCCTATCTGGTGCGTTATGACATGTTGCGCAATCTAAAAAAAGGCGGAACCTTCTTATTAAACACAACGTTTGATCCGGCGACAATTGAAAAACATTTGCCTAATCGCGTTATGAAACAACTTGCTAAGAAAAAAGCGAAATTCTTCGTTATTGACGCAACCAAGATCGGTGAAGAAATCGGTATGGGACGTCGTACGAATACGATTCTTCAGTCATCTTTCTTTGCTTTGAATCCGGCTATTCTGCCTTATGAAGACGCCATCAAATTCATGAAAGAAGCTGCAAAAAAATCATATGGTAAAAAGGGCGATGAAGTTGTTCAATTAAACTACAAAGCCATCGATAAAGGTAAAGAAGGTTTAGTTGAAATCACAGTCGATCCGAAGTGGATCGATCTGACGGTCACACGTACACTCAGATCCACAGGGGATGAGTACTTCGATGAACATGTTTCGGTCATCAATGCCTTAGAAGGGTATGACTTACCGGTAAGTGCATTCACAAAACATGGTCTGCTTGACGGTTCGATGCGCAACAATGTTGCGTTTGAAGAGAAACGTGCGATTGCGACTCAAGTACCGATGTGGCATCCGGAAAACTGTATCCAATGCGGATTCTGTTCATTCGTTTGTCCGCATGCTACGATACGGACTTTCTTGTTAGACGAAAAAGAAATCAAAAATGCACCGATTGAATTCGAAACACTTCAAGCGATGGGACCGAAAGTCGCTGACTTGAAATTCCGTGTTCAGGTTGCACCAGATAGTTGTGTCGGATGTAGTTTGTGTGCTGTTGAATGTCCGGGTAAAGGCGGTAAAAAAGCTCTTACTATGGAAGATGTCAATGAACGTATGTTTGAAGCTCCGTTGGCTGACTATATCTATAAACAAACAACTTATAAATCTGAGTTCTTCCCAACTGATTCAATCAAGGGATCACAATTCTTGATGCCTTATTTCGAAGTTTCGGGCGCTTGTGCCGGTTGCGGAGAAACACCATATTATCGCTTGGTTTCACAGTTGTTCGGTAAAGACATGTTGGTTGCGAATGCGACCGGATGTTCATCGATCTATTGCGGTTCAGTACCGTCAACACCGTTTGTCACTGACAAAAACGGTCAAGGCGTTGCTTGGGGCAATAGTTTGTTTGAAGATAATGCCGAGTATGGTTATGGTATGAAAGTTGCTCAAGACTTTAAAGCCAAGAGAATCGTCGAAATCATGGAAGAATCCATGAATGAAGTCGAACCTTCACTGAAAGTCATTTTTGAGAAATACATCGAAGTCAAAGGCAACCGTGTCGAAGAGAATGCGATTGTTAAAGAATTGATCACAGCCCTAAAAGCAACATCAAGCAGTAAAGCGAAAGCCCTGTTGGATTACGAACGTGACCTTGTCAGCAACTCCGTATGGATCGTTGGCGGCGACGGGTGGGCATATGATATTGGTTACGGTGGATTGGACCATGTCATCGCCAATAGCTTGAATGTTAATATTCTGGTCTTGGATACTGAAGTATATTCCAACACCGGCGGACAGTCTTCGAAATCATCGCAAGCAGCTTCCATCGCTAAATTTGCAGCCGGCGGAAAACCGACCGCAAAGAAAGATATGGGACAGATTGCTATGGCTTACGGTCATGTCTACGTAGCTTCCATCTCGATGGGTGCTAATCGTATGCAGACGATTAAAGCATTGAAGGAAGCTGAAGCTTATAACGGTCCTTCGTTGATTTTGGCTTATTCACCTTGTATCGAACATGGTATCAAGGGTGGATTGTCCAACCATCAAGTTATTCAGAAAAAAGCCGTCGAATGTGGTTATACAACCTTGTACCGTTTCAACCCTGAACTGGAACAACCGTTGATCATTGATTCGAAGGAGCCTGATTTCACTAAGTTCCGTGACTTCATTATGAATGAAACACGTTTCAATCAGTTGGCAAGTGTTAATCCGAAACATTCGGAAGAATTACTACAAAAAACAGCTACTGATGCTCAAAGACGTTATACACGTCTGGTTAAGTTGTCTAAATAGAAAATAAGACCGGGGAAACTCGGTCTTTTCTTTTAAACTGTTTATGACATGTAAGCGGTATGATATAATTAATAGTAACGAAACCTGTGAAAGGAAGTAATTGACCAACATGAAAATATTACTTTATTTTGAATCCGAGAAACTGATTCAGACATCTGGAATCGGGCGCGCATTCAAGCACCAAAAATCAGCGTTGGAAATGGCGGGTATAAACTACACGACAGATCCGAAAGATGATTACGATATTCTACATATCAATACAGTGGGTGTCAGCAGCCAATCGATGGTAGCTAAAGCGCGACGTGACGGAAAACATGTGATATTTCATGCGCATTCCACCGAGGAAGATTTTCGTAATTCTTTTGTGTTGTCGAATCAGATCGCTCCGATCGTAAAGAAGATTCTTATCAGTCTTTATTCAAGTGCGGATCACATCATCACGCCGACTCCATACTCGAAGATGTTACTGGAAGGTTATGGTATCGAAGTACCCATTACAGATATTTCAAATGGGATTGATTTAGAACGCTTCGATTATGATGCAGAAAAAGTCAAAGCTTTTCGAAAATACTTCAGTCTGCAGCCTACCGATAAAGTGGTACTCTCAGTCGGACTCTACTTTGAACGTAAAGGTATTCTTGACTTTATGGAAGTCGCTAAACGTTTACCTGAATATAAATTTATATGGTTTGGATATACACCGTTGATATCGATTCCTAAAGCCGTACGTGATGCGATTGCTGATCATCCAACCAATGTTATTTTACCGGGATATGTCAAAGGACCGATCCTTGAAGGGGCTTATGCCAACAGTGATGTATTCTTTTTTCCGACCTTTGAAGAAACAGAAGGAATTGTTGTTTTAGAGGCATTGGCTGGAAAATGTCAGCCGGTTATTCGTGATATCGGTGCTTTTGATCCATGGATGAAAAATGGAGTCAACTGTTATAAAGGACGCGATATCGATGAATTCGTGAAACTATTAAAGGGATGCATCACGCATCAACTTCCTCCGACAATCGAAGAAGGTTATCTGACGGCCAAAGAGAGAAGTATTCCTGCGGTCGGGCAAGAGTTGAAACGTGTTTACGAAAAAGTCATGACTTTGCCGATTAACGAGGAATAAAGGGGGGAATCGTATGCGCATAGGATTATTTAGCGATACATATCTACCGGATATCAATGGGGTTGTATCGTCAATTGTTACCTTACAGAAAGAATTAGAGAAGAACGGTCATGATGTATTTGTTGTGACGAATCATCCATCGTTATTACACAGTAGTTTTGAAAATAATGTAATGCGACTACCCGGTATTGAAATCAAGTCACTTTACGGTTATGTTCTAACTAGCCCGATCCATTTCGCTGCTTATTCAGATATTAAAGCGATGAATTTGGATGTTATTCACGTCCATACTGAATTCGGTGTTGGGATTTTCGCTCGCATCATCGGACGTATGCTTCAAATTCCAGTCGTTTCAACTTATCACACAACCTATGAAGACTATACTCATTATGTAAATTTTTTCAACTTAAAAACAGTTGAAAGTGTGGCTAAGAAAGGTGTCTCTCGGCTCAGCAAACTTTATGGAAGTAGCTGTACAGAGTTGATCGCACCTTCGGTCAAAACCAAAGAAATGTTATATCGGTATGGAATCAAAAAGGATATCTTTGTAATTCCGACCGGACTTGATCTTGAGAAATTTGATCGGTCCAGAACATCTTTGGAACGAATCAAATCGATACGTGATGAATTCGGTATCAACGAAAACGATTGTCTTGTCGTGTATCTTGGACGTATTGCCAAAGAAAAAAGCATCGACTTTGTTATTGATGGAATTAGTTTGATTGATCAAACGGTAAATTCATGCAAATTACTGATAGTTGGCGGAGGTCCCGAAGAAGAAGCGCTTAAGGAACAAGTCCATCGTTTAAATCTGAATGATATCGTACTATTCGCCGGTAAGAAACCCTCCGACGAAGTTCCATCCTATTATCATGCAGCCAATGCTTTCGTTTCGGCGTCGTTGACTGAAACACAGGGGATGACGTTTATCGAAGCACTTGCCAGTGAGTTACCGGTGTTTGCGCGCCCGGATGATGTTCTCACCGGACTTGTGATAGAAGGGAAAACGGGGTTCTATTTTAGAAATCCGCAACAATTTGCTGAAAAACTTCAGAATTATCTGATACTTAGCGAATCAGAGAAGCAAGAGATACGAATTCAATCAAAGAGACATGTTGAAGAGTATGATAGCCGCGTGTTCTATCGCTCGATTATGGAAGCGTATAACGCGGCAATCACGCATTATCATAATTCCTATACACTTACAAACATTCGTTCCAAGAATGAAGCAGTTGAATGTACGTTGCTTGGTAGAAACGAAACGATCAAATGCAATGTAAGTACGGACATGTTCGTTAAAAAAGGATTGAGGCGAAATAAAGTGATCACTGATAAAGTCGTACAAGAACTCATGTTAGACGAAAAGGTAGTCAAAGCGTATCAGAGTTGTATTCGTAAATTAACCATGAAAGACCGCACACGTCGAGAAATGTATGATTATCTCACACAGGAAACAGAATTACCGATCAAACAAATCAATGAACTGATTGAGATGCTTGAAAAACGCGGTTATGTTGATGATACTCGATATGTGAACTCAGCTGTCATGAATTTACGAAGCCTATTACAGGGCAGAA
Source organism: Erysipelotrichales bacterium (assembly GCA_038204785.1). Lineage (GTDB taxonomy): Bacteria > Bacillota_I > Bacilli_A > Erysipelotrichales > Erysipelotrichaceae > GWE2-51-13. The sequence continues at coordinate 1,975 of JBBRCP010000059.1, read as the reverse complement.
ATAAAATCGTCCGATCACTATTGCAGAAAGGGATTCCTTTCGAAATGATCGATAAGGCAATGCGTGACGACGGAGATGAACATGAGATCAACATCGCACTTCGTTGGGCAGAAAAAATTCAGCCGACAATCAAAGATAAATCACTTAAATTCAAGCGCCAACAGATGAGCCAACGATTATTGGCACAGGGATTCGAAAAAGATATCGTGGATGTCGTTATGGAAAGTTTGAGTTTTGTCGATGATGAGAAACAAGAACTTGAACGTCTGCGTAAAGTAGCGTCAAAAGCTCGTAGACGCTATGAAAATAAATTAGAAGGCAGTCGTCTCCGTAATTCAGTGTATCGCTATTTAAGTACACAGGGTTATCAATCGGAAGACATCTACCTTGTACTAAATGAAATGGAGTGGAAAGATGAATAGAATGACAGTCAGTGAATTTCGCGAAGGAGAAAAAATCTCCACAAGTGTATTGATTACCCAGGTAACCCGTGGTGTGACCACCTCGGGAGCACCTTATGTATCGCTTCAATTACAAGATCAGACAGGGATCATCGAAGCGAAGATGTGGGATGTAAAAGAGGATCAACTTTCAGTGATGGAAGCTGGTAAAGTGATTCATGTTTCAGCTGAAGTGCTTCGTTATCGAAATGCACTTCAACTTAGATTGTACTCGGTAACGCCCGTAGTTCAGGTGGAATTCGATCCGGCTGAATACATCAGCAGTACCAACCTCACCAATGAGTATATGAAAAAGCGTATCGATGATGCGACGTCTTCACTGGATGATCAAATCATCCGTGACGTATGTCAAGCGATTATGATCGAATTCGCAGATCGTCTATATACCTATCCGGCAGCAGCCCGAAATCATCATGATTTCGTTGGTGGTTTAGCGACTCATATGATTGGAATGATCGACTTGGCTGAGTGTTTATGTAAGTTATATCCGTTACTTAATCGTGATTTACTGGTAGCAGGTGTTTTACTGCATGATCTAGGCAAGATGATCGAACTATCAGGACCGATTCTAACTGAGTATACGCTTGAAGGAAAACTGATCGGTCATATCTCTATCATGCAGAGTAAAGTCAACGAGACGGCTTCTAAATTAGGCTGTGCGGAAACTGAACAAGTAACGCTGTTAAAACATCTGATTCTATCCCATCATGGTGAATACGAATATGGATCACCCATATTGCCGATGATCATGGAAGCGGAGATCCTCAACTATATCGATAACATTGATGCGCGAATGAACATGTTCGATAAAGCACTGTTGCCGATTGAACCGGGTAATTTCACTCCTCGTATCTTCTCACTTGAGAATCGTAGTTTCTATAAACCATCCTATCTCACAAAAAAGTAAGCCTCACATAGTGTGTAGGGCTTACTTTTCTTTTAGTATTTTTGCGGTATCTTCCAATCGTTCATTGCGGTTTGAAGGATGGAAAGTGATCGTTAACTCGTCATTCTCGTTATAGCGCGGTATTATGTGGAAATGCACATGATCGACGCTCTGACCGGCGGCTTCACCTAAGTTGGATAACAGGTTGAATCCACGCGGATGCAGACGATCATTGATACGCTGCGTAACGATCTGTGATACATTCATGATTTTAGCTAAAGTTTCTACCGGGCAGTCCATAAAGTCATCATAATGTTTCTTGCTTAAAACAAGTGTATGACCTTTGGTGACCTGGCTAATATCAAGGATCGCCATCACTGTATCATCTTCATAAATGATATGAGAAGGAATTTCACGACTGACTATCTTACAAAAAATGCACATTTTATCACCTCGATAATATCATTTTAACATAGAAAAACCGTGATTTAAACTGTACCCCATAGTGTAGACACGAAAATAAAACCCGTGACTACTTTGTGGGGTTTTACTATACTTAGAAAGAGGATGAAAAATGGCAAAAGTAATATTCACCAAGGAAGAAATCGAAGCTTTTAAAAACAACCAA
>JBBRCP010000058.1:0-11393 GCA_038204785.1 Erysipelotrichales bacterium | reverse complement strand
ATTCATCACGATAAACATCACCAGGCCTATATTGATAATCTCAATGCAGCGCTGGATAAACATCCGGAAATGGCAGATCTGCCACTTGAAAAACTTCTTTCAGATCTCACATTGGTACCTGAAGATATTCGTATCGCTGTTAGAAACAATGGTGGAGGTACACTCAACCATTCAATGTTCTGGACTGTACTTGCTGCCGGACAGGGAAATGAGCCCACCGGATTATTAAAAGAAGTAGTGGAAAGAGCTTTTGGTTCAGTTGATGCATTTAAAGAAGCTTTTGCGACAGCAGCTAAAACACGCTTCGGAAGTGGTTGGGCTTGGTTGGTCGTTACCCCTGAAAAAACATTAAAAATTGTATCGACTGCTAATCAAGATTCACCCTTGACAGAGGGTCTGAAACCTATACTGTTACTGGACGTTTGGGAACATGCATATTATCTGAAATATCAAAATCGTCGCCCTGAATACATCACAAATTTCTGGAATGTGGTCAATTGGGCAGAGGTAGAACGTCTATATAAGGCGTCATTATAATGATATACCCGGAAATATCCGGGTTTATTTTTGTTTAGGGCGAAACTATGGTAGAATTAAAGAGGAATAAGGAGGGGATACTTATGGATTATCGAAAATTAGCTGAGTATACATCTCGTCGTAAATCTGTCAGACGTTATTTGCTTGATGTATTTGATGAAGAAGTATTGAATCGACTTAAAGAGGCTTTCAGTGAAATACAACAAGATTTTGGCCCGTTGGATCTTACCCTCGATATAATGACGCGCCGCCAGGTAAGCGGTTTATTTATGGTTGAAGCTCCGCAATATATGGAGTTTCAGATCAAAGAAGGCGAATCACGTATCAAAAGTGCGATGATGATCGAGTTTCTTGAACTTTGGTGTTCGATGCAAGGCTGGGGTGCTTGTTGGCTTGGAAAAGTAGAACCCCGTCATAAAAAAGAAGGATATGAGCATTTAGCTACGATGGCTTTCGGCCTTCCTGCAGTGCCATCCTATCGCTTAGCCGTCACAGAATTTCTTCGTAAACCGGCTTCCGGAATTGGTAAAGCACCAACCGGAAATAATCTTCTGGATACACTGCGTCTTGCACCGTCTGCCTCCAATGGACAACCTTGGTGGTTAGTCGTCACAAACGATCGAATCGACGTCTACATGACGCATAATGGAATTACCGATCTCATTCCGAGAAAAACAAAAACATTGGATATCGGAATCATGATGGCGTATATCCATTGTGTAATGATTTCACGGAATTTAACCGGGGAATTCAAAGTAATGACAGATGCCGCTGAGTTGGAAAGAAAAGAATATCAAATCAGTTTTATAAGCTGATCGATTAACAATCAAATAAAAAAGACGTCTACGCTGTCATTTTGGCAGCTTAGGCGTCTTTTTTCATCAACATATGACTTACAACACAATTACGACCGGAGTTTTTCGCTCGATAACAAGCCTGATCGGCAGATTCCACCAATGCGTGGTATGAAGAACCATCTTCGGGAAGTAGTTGTGCAACACCGATCGATAATGTAACTCGATCGCTGATCGGAGAGGATTCAAACTCGATGTGACAGCGGTTAACTTCTTCCAGTATTCGTAAACCAACTTGGTAGGCACTATGTTCTTCCACATCACGAAGGATGATTAAAAATTCTTCGCCACCGTAACGGGTAACAAAGTCTGAACTTGTACGCAGGGCATTTTTAATACAAACGGCAATTTCTACAAGTACTTGATCACCGGCAGGATGTCCGTAAGTATCATTGAATTTTTTGAAATAATCGACATCTAACATCAAGCCGCATACATAGCGTTGTTCTAAGATAGATTCTTGCCAGACACCATCGATCCAATGTTCAAATCCACGTCGTTGAAAGAGTCCGGTCAATGGATCAGTTTGGGATAATAACTGTAGTTCGCTATTGGCAATTTGTAATCGTTGATTTAACGAAAAGGTGTAAACAACGTTTTTGAACATAGAACGAGAAACATAGAAAGTGATCACAAGCAAAACACCGAGTTGAAGATATGTTGTATTTAAATCACCCGGATAAAATTTCCGACTGGCAATCAGATATGAATAGCCAAGAATTGCACTGATCATAAGTAAGATGTTTGTTTCGATCATAAATAGCACGCCGCAAACTAACACTGCAATCGCGAAGTATTCATTGAGGAGAAAGACACTTTGACCGGTCTGCATGAATAGACACATCAATCCAGAAAAACAAAACAAGAAAACGACAAGTCCTTTACGTGTTACTTTACGATGAGTCTCTCCTAATTTAGATTTGAGACTAAAAAAAATAAAATAAACGATAGATAAAGTTAACAGTCCGAAATTTACAATCAGAAAATTCTGATATTGCGCAAACATTTCACGGTTAGCAACTACATATGGAATAAAAATCATTTCTGATAACCACAAAAGAATTGAAAAATTCTTCAACCTTTGGTAATTGTAATAGTTCAGGTACTGTTTTAACTCTTTTGTGAAAGGTTTAGGATACATTGCAGTAATGATATCCCGCAAAAAATGTGTCATCTTATTACCTCGATTTGTTAGCTAACTGTGATTCTGATTATAACATAATTTCATAAAGTTACAACGTCATTAGAATAATTGTTTAAAAATCGTTTATATATTTTGCTTTTTGTCAGTTTGATGTGTTTTGCGAAAGCATGGTATAATAACAATAAATAGCGAGGTCTGCCATGAAAAAAACAAATTCAAAACCAGTGTATGCGCAAATTGCACTTGATATCGCGGTTCGCATCGCACGTGAAGACCTCAAAGAAGGAACACGTGTTTCTGGTCGTTCTTTAATGTCCAGTGAATACGGAGTATCACCCGAGACCATTCGTCGTTCTCTGAGTTTACTTGAAGACATGGCGATCGTTGAAGTTCACCATAACAGTGGTGCCGTAATAAAATCAAAAACACAGGCATTATTATATTTAGAACGATTTAGTGGGGATAATGATGTCCATACACTTAAACATGAATTAAAGAAATTGATGATGGATCGTGACAAGTTAGATCAAAAAATTGTTTCGTTAGTGAATCAAATAGCTGATTTCAATCAACGATACAGTTATTCAGATCCGTTAATGAAGTTTGAGATACCGATTCCTTCCTCTTCGCACATCATCGGCCAAACAATTGGCGAATCGAAGTTTTGGCAAAACACTCAAGCGACCATCATTGCCGTGCAACGGGAAGGGAATATCATTCTATCTCCTGGACCGACCGCTGTATTCCAAGCGAAAGACATCGTCATTGTGGTAGGGGATATTAAAATGGCGGATAGTGTCAAAGAATTCATCAAGAAGAAAAAAACGTCCCTGTAAAAGGACTTTTTTACTTGATCGGAAATTGAGGTAAAAATATGAAGAAAACTGAAATACTGGCTCCGGCTGGAAGTAGAGATTCACTGATTGCGGCTGTTCAAAGCGGTGCTGATGCCGTCTACCTAGGGGGACAGTTATTTAATGCGCGCGCCAACGCCGCAAATTTCTCGATGGAAGAATTACGTTGGGCAACAGAGTATTGTCGGAGTTACGGTGTTTTTGTCTACGTCACAGTCAATACATTGATCTTCGACGATGAATTCGAAGCACTTTTTATCTATATTGATCAATTAGTAGAGTTACATGTAGATGCACTGATCGTTCAGGATGTGGGAATGGCGTATGCGATCACACAGCGTTACCCCGATCTGCCGCTTCATGCATCAACGCAGATGCATATCCATAATGTTTCGCAGGTCCTATGGGCAAAGAAGATGGGCTTTTCGCGCATTGTTGCAGCTCGTGAAACACCCATTGAGATTCTACGCGAGATGGTGGCTACAGGGGTTGAAATCGAAGTTTTCGTTCATGGAGCCTTGTGTGTTTCCTATTCCGGACAGTGTTTGATGTCCAGCGTCATCGGCGGACGCAGTGGTAACCGTGGCGAATGTGCTCAACCTTGTCGTTTGCCGTATACATTGATGAAACGCTCGCAAAATCGATGGGGAGAAGTGTCTACCGATGGGTCGTTTTTACTTAGTCCGAAAGATCTGTGTACTCTTGAACATCTCAAAGAATTAACGGATGCAGGTATTGTCAGTATGAAGATCGAAGGACGAATGAAACGTCCTGAATATGTAGCCCAAGTGGTCTCAAGTTATCGCAAAGAATTAGATCGTGTTTTAAATCACCAGCCGACGATAAATCTTGAACCAGAAGTAGTTGAACTTAAAAAAATATTCTCGCGCGGATTTACATCAGGATTTATGTTTAATAATCCCGCATCCGAAGTTCTACAATGGCAGACCAGTAATCATGTGGGTGTTAAAATCGGAAAAGTTATTTCCTGTAACGGGACTCGGATGCGAATCAAACTTAATCAAGATCTTACGCAAGGAGATGGAATTCGCATCATGCAGAAAGGTGAAGACGAAGGGTTTACCGTCAATTTTCTTTATGTTAACGATCTGTTAGTCAAAGAAGCGAAAGCTCCTTGTATCATTGAACTTCAACAACATACACAGATCGATGTTGGAAGCGATGTCGTGAAAACTTCCGATATCAAACAGTTACTTGCGTTACAAGAGGTTCTGCATCATACCCTTCGCCGTGTCGAAGTATCCATGGACTTAACTGTGCAACAAGGACAAGTAGCTATATTGAATGTCAGTTCCAATGGGCGCGACGTTTCGGTTATGAGTGAACAGCCAATCGATCCTGCTCGTCAAACAGCGATCGATGATATTCAATTGGCCCGTACCTTGGCGAAAACCGGCGATACGATCTTTCAAGCGGGAAACATAACGATCCATAATGACCATCGTAGCTTCATCGCCGTTTCTCAATTAAATGCTTTACGACGTAAAGCGTTTGACGAATTAGCTGAAAAATGCAAAATTCCGGAATTTAGTTACACAAAATCAAACGAAAAAATACTGACTGTACCTTCTTCCAATCAAACTGTGATACGCAGTGCCTTGGTTACTAATCTAAACCAACTCAACGTTTGTATTGAAGAAGGGGTTGAAGAAATCATTTGCGATGATGCATCGCTGTTTCCTTCGCTCACTGATCCGCGATTCTATGTCAGAACACTTCGTGTCAACCCCCAAGGAATCATTGAAAACCATTCTCACCTTGTTGTTTCTACTTTTAATGACGATATAGGTAACCACCAAACAGCCCGTGGAGATTTCGGTTTGAATGTAAGTAATGCAAGAACGGCAGCCTATTATCTGAATCATGGACTTGCCTCTGTTATGATGTCGGTCGAACTTAATCCGATCCAACAAATCGCACTAGCGACTAAGATGAAAGAAATTCATGGAAGTTGCGATGGAATCGAAACAATGATCTACGGTCATCGTGAAATGATGGTAATGCGTAGTTGTCCACTATCGGTTCACTATGGAACGACACCCCTGAATTGTACTCTTTGTCACAATCAAACATTTGGACTCAAAGACAGAAGAGGTAGTATTCATCGATTGGAAGGGGATCGTCTATGTATGATGCACATCACAGAAGATAAAGCAGATTCACGACTCAGTTATGCAAGATCACTCTTGAATAGTGGAATACATCGGTTCCGATTTACGTTTTTGGAAGAAACTGCGGGTGACATTCGTGTATTGTTGAGACAATTCAGTAGTGAGATTGCTCGATAAACCGATAATCAACGGCAGAAACTACGCTTGAGTCATTCGATTTTACGCAATATTAACATAAATCCATCCCCTATTCATAAAGGAGAATGCTATAATTAAACTAACATAAAAGGGGATACTTTATGAAACTGACTAAAGAAGAAAAGAGTTGGATTCTGTACGATGTAGCTAATTCCGCCTTTATTCTGATTATCACCGCAACGATTCCTGTTTATTTCAGAGCATTAGCAGAAAATGCCGGAGTTTCTTCTACTCATGCGACAGCATTATGGGGTGTAGCGACATCTGTTTCGGTGTTGGCACTCGCCTTGTTGTCACCCATACTGGGTGCGATCGCTGATTATCGTGGAATGAAAAAGAAGTTGTTCGTGTTCTTTCTAGCGATGGGTATTCTCGGATGCTTATCATTTACCGTTACTCAGGATTGGCAGGCATTCTTATTCCTCTTTGTTATCGCACGTATCGGTTATTCCGCCTGTAACGTATTCTATGATTCGATGTTGGTCGATGTAGCGACAGATGAACGGATGGATGTTGTTTCATCGTATGGCTATGCTTTCGGCTATATCGGCAGTTGTGTTCCGTTCATCATTGGAATCGCATTGATACTTCTGAAACCTTTTGGAATGACAGGCTATCTTCCGACTCAAATCTCATTTCTGATAACGATCTTATGGTGGGGTCTGTTGACGATTCCGATGTTGAGAAACGTTAAACAAACCTATTACTTGGAGCCGCGACCGCATATCGTTGCAGAATCATTTAAACGGATTATCATCACTTTGGGAAAAATCAGACAAGATAAAAAACTTCTCTATTATATTATTGGCTATTTCTGCTATATCGATGGTGTTTACACGATTATTTCAATGGCGACTACCTATGGCGGCGAAGTTGGAATTGATCAAACGCAAATGATTTTAGCTTTACTTCTGACCCAATTCGTAGCTTTCCCATTTGCTATTTTAGCTGGTATTCTGGCAAAGAAATATGGTTCGCTCACAATGATCAAAGTCTATATCGGTATCTACATGTTCTGTTGTGTGTTTGGTTATCAATTAGATAAAGCATGGGAGTTTTGGACATTGGCAGTGATCATCGGCACAGCCCAAGGTGGTATTCAATCTCTGTCACGTTCCTATTACGGTAAACTAGTTCCCAAAGAGCAGTCCAATGAATATTTTGGATTCTTCGATATCTTCGGAAAATTCGCTGATTTTTTTGGACCGCTTATTCTTTCAGTGAGTGCCGTCTTATTCGGATCATCGAAATATGGCGTACTTACATTGATTATATTGTTCATCATCGGATTCTGGATGATTCTTAAAGTCGAGAAACTTTCTAAAGTCGATAAACTTACCAAAGCATAAACATACAAACATCTTTTACCTACGGGTGGAAGATGTTTTTAATTTAATAACGAAAGAGGTAACCGTATGGTTGATGAAAAAATGGCAGTCAGTCATCTTCAAGATATCATCAGATGTAAGACGATTTCTTATCCGGATCGCAGACGAATTGATTTTTCTGAATTTGCGAAGTTACGTGAGCATCTAAAGATAAACTACCCACTGTTACATCAACAGGCCGAAGTAACATTGATTGAAGGAAACAGTCTGATCTATCTTCTAAAAGGACATAATACGACGAAGTTACCTTTGGGTTTAATGGGTCACATGGATGTGGTTCCGGTCAGCGAGAAGGGTTGGTCGTGTGATGCGTTCAGTGCCGAAATAAGAGATGGCTATGTGTATGGGCGCGGTACGCTCGATATGAAAGGTCAAGTTACGGCGATTTTGGAAGCCGTTGAATCATGCCTCAAAGAACAACGGAGCTTCGATCAAGATATCTACATCTTATTGGGTCACAACGAAGAAACGGGAAGCAGTGTTGCAGATTCAGGTGCTCGTAAATCAATGGAGTACCTAAAATCAAAAGGTATACTGTTTGGATTGATCATCGATGAAGGAGGAGCTTTCATTTCTGGAAAAGCCCTTGGAGTCGAAGGTAATATTGCATTGATCGGTATCTGTGAAAAAGGCTATATGGATGTCATGTTGAGTGTCAGCCAACAAGGTGGACATGCGTCTATGCCACCCCGAAAAAGTGCACTGAATTTGGTTTGTGAAGCAGCAATCAGAATCGAAAACCATAAATTTCCATCTTCCTTCAACCCAGCTTCGGCTGCCATGTTTGATGCGCTTGTTCCATCTATGAAACAACCACTAAAGTCTTTATTCGCGCATCGAAATGTGAGTGGACCACTACTGTTAAAAGCATTGACTCGTTCACCGATGAGTGCGGCACTTGTCCGCACGACCTGTGTCATGACACAAGCACAAGGTAGTAAAGCATCGAATGTACTTCCACAGAAAGCCAGTGTAGTATTGAATCTTCGCTTAGCTCCTTGTGACAGTGTCGATCATGTGATGAAACGCTTGAAAAGCTTAGCCGGTAGTTCTGTGGAAGTTACACAACTGATGGCCAATGAACCCACATCCCTCAGTCCCGTATCTGGCCCGCATTATGACCGAATACGTCAAGCGATCCTACATAGTTTTCCTGACTATAAAGTAGTGGCTCCTTATCCGGTCGTTGCGGCTACTGACAGTCGAGTTTATAGTGACATGGCAGAAGCAACCTATCGATTTGTTCCATTCCCTTCACTTATTGAAGATCTTTCAACACTTCATGCTGATAATGAACGAATAAAAATCGAAAGTTTTATCCAAGGAATCGAATTTTTCAAAAAGATTTTAGCGCCATCCAAGTAAAACAAGCAACCGATTGATTGCTTGTTTTTTTTGATTGATTATAGAGATTGATCGTCGATGTTACTCAACCATTCATCGATATCAGTGATAACTGATTTAACACAACCGTCTTCAAACGGTGAAAGTAGATTTGCGGCTTTTACCAATCCAACAAATGACTTGGTTCCACCTAGTTTGCAGAGTTTCAGATAATCCGGCCAAGTTTCCGGATCTTGTGAGTTAGCACGTTTCCAGAACTGTAGTGCACAAATCTGAGCGAGAGTATAGTCGATATAATAGAATGGACTTCCGAAGATATGACCTTGTTGAAACCAATAGGCGCCATTTTCCAGAAAATCATTTCCTTCGTAATCCATGTGGGGAAGATACATTTTCTCCAACTTACGCCAAGCTTGTTTACGCTCGGTCGGAGTGAAATTTGGATGGGCATAGATTTCGTGTTGAAAGTGATCGACCAATACCCCGTAAGGAATGAATTTGATGGCATCTCCAAGATGCGTATAACGGTATTTCATAGCTGCATCTCCAAAGAATTTTTCCATCCATGGCCAAGCTAGAAATTCCATACTCATTGAATGAATCTCGCAACTCTCAGGGGTCGGCCATGCACATTCAGGAATATCGATCCAACGACTTTGATAACTCTGGAAAGCATGCCCGGCTTCATGGGTCAAAACATCCACATCACCGGAAGTACCGTTGAAGTTTGAGAAGATAAACGGGGACTGATAATCAGGAATGAATGTGCAGTAACCGCCGCCTTCTTTGCCTTTTTTGCTGACTAAATCGACCAATTCATGATCTAATAAGAAATCAATGAATTCACCCGTTTCGGGACTTAACTCATGGTACATCTGACGTCCTTGGGCTACGATATAATCCGGATCACCGATGGGAGTCGCATTACCATCAGCGAATTCGAACTTAACATCGAAGTAACTTAGTTTCTCCACTCCTAAACGAGAGGCTTGACGGGTGTATAATTTTTCAGCGACCGGAACGATATCTTCCAGTACTTGTTTACGAAAGTTCGCGACCATATCAGCGTTGTAGTCCAACCGAAGCATACGGATGTATCCGAGTTCAATGAAATTCTTGTAGCCGAGTTTATGCGCGATACGATCACGAAGATGAACTAATTTATCATAGATATCATCGATCTCGGCTTCATGTAGCTGCAGAAAACCAGTCTTTGCATCCATGGCGCGTTTGCGTAATGAGCGATCTGTAGACAGGGTTAAAGGAGTCAATTGCGGAAGGGTATAAACCTTACCTTCGAATTCGATCTGTGCACTGGCTAAAAGTTTTGAGTAAAGTGAAGCGGTCTTGTTTTCTTCTTGGAGATCTTCGATGATCTGTTTATCAAATGATTTAAGCGAATATTCAGCAATTTTGAAGAAAGGTTCAGGTAACATAGTCTTAAGTTCATTGATGAATTTTGAGGAAAGGAGTACCTTATAAAAATTGACGGTACATTCTTCGTATAACGGACCATGATTATCCCAGTAATCATTTTCAGCCTCATAAAACTCATCTTCCGTATTGATCGAGTGACGGATACTTGAAAGCGTACCCATTGTCGTCACATGGTTTCTGATTGTATTGATATCCGTGATGAGTTGAAGTTGATTCTCGGCATTTTCGCATCGTGCAAATTTTTCGATCAATTCATTTAACTTAGCACTGATTTCTGCATAGTCCGGCCGTAAATAGATGTATTCATTGAATTTCATAATTTTACCTCTATCTCTATTTTACACGTTCACCCATCAAAGATAAAGGTTCGAATTTCAAAAGAATACACTTATATGTTTAGGTATGCTAAAATATATTCGAGAGTGAGGTAACACCATGAAAATCATCACGGATACCAGTAGCCATTTTACAATTGAAGAGGCAAAAGCAGCCAATGTGATTCTGATACCTTTACAAATCGCATTGAACAACAACAATTATCGGGATTACTTAGATATTGATTCCGAGAGTTTTATTGCAAGTATCAAAAATGGAACAGCCTATTCATCACAACCTGCAGTTGGAGAAGTCATGGCTGCGTATGAAAGCACAGTCGGAGAAGAAACCCTCCATATCACCATGGCGAAGGGACTCAGTTCAACCTATGATGCAGCCTGTGATATCAAAAATAGTACGGCAGCTGAACATGTTACGGTGTTCAATTCACATACATTGGCAGGTCCTCAGCGTTATTTAGTTCAAATGGCTGTTAAGATGGCTGAGAATGCTCAATCGGTCAAAGAAACAATCATACGTATGCAGGTCTGCTTACAGGAATGTCAGTCCTATTTGATTCCGATCGATTTTGGGTTTTTAAAACGCGGAGGAAGAATGACTCCGATGACAGCTACGATTGGCGGTTTTCTGAAAATCAAACCGGTTCTGACACAAACCGATAATGGAGAACGCTTGGAAAAATTCACCGTCGGACGCACATGGACCGGCGCTATCGCTTCCGTGGTCGAAGAACTGGTGGCGAAAGGAATTGATAGCCGTCACAGGATTTACGTCTCGCATGCGATGAATATGGAAGTTGCGAAATCAGCTGTCGAAGCAATCACAAAACGTATCCAAAATGCGGATATCGAATTACTTAAACTGTCGCCTGCGATGATCACACAAGGGGGTCCTGGTTGTGTGGCGATTCAATATATCTTGAAAGACAAAGAAGCGTAAGCTTCTTTTTTTAATCTTATAGGAAAGTTCTTTAAAGCTCAGAAAAAAAGTGCGACATTTTGGCGCACTAAAAGAGAATTGATTTATGAATGAATCTTACGTAGTGGAAAGCGTTGTACTTTTTCTACAAAGAGTCTCTTTATAACATTTCGGACATTGCCAACGCGGAGGTTCCAGATCCCCAATTTCTCTTAAATATTCAGCTTCTTCTCCATAGCACCAATCCGGCA
>JBBRCP010000057.1:0-11466 GCA_038204785.1 Erysipelotrichales bacterium | reverse complement strand
AACGATTCCTTCACCGGTCATCAATGGTGCATGTATCTATCTCTTCGGTATCATCGGAGCCCAGGGTATTGCGATTATGATCAATCGAAACGTTGATTTATTTAGTTCCAAGAACTTGGCTATCATCGCCGTTATCCTAGTCGTAGGACTAGGCGGTAGTTATATTTTCCCAGGTGGAATGATTCCCATGTTTGGGGCTCAACTTCCGGCGATTGCGACGGCTTCTGTATTTGGTATCGTATTGAATCTGTTGTTGAGTTTCGCTAAGCCTGCCAACGTTGAATAGAATATAAATAAGTTGAAGCGCGCGTCAAATGACGAGCGCTTTTATTTTGCAATGAACCATCATCGTTGTACAAACAATAAAATTTGCTTTTTTTAAGGTAAGAAACAAGTAGGAAAGGGTAGTGAAAATAATGTAACCGTTTACTTGTGAAAAGTATAACATAAACTCTTGACACGACTTCGAGGTAGTTGTAGACTGTGCATGTGGATAAATTAAAATATTCACAATAGGAGAAACAACATGGCAAAAAAAGAAATCAACACTCAATCCGAGGCACCACTTAGCTTTGAAGAGCAAGTTCGTTTAGAGGTCGATGCTTACGTCCAAAAAGGTGTAGCTGCCCTTGAACAGTTCTATCACTTAGATCAGGAACAAGTCGATTATATCGTTGCTAAAGCATCCGTCGCTGCTCTGGATCAACATGGTGAATTAGCACTGATGGCAATCAAAGAAACGCAACGTGGTTTATTCGAAGATAAAGCTACTAAAAATCTATTTGCCTGTGAATATGTCGTTAACGATATGCGCCATTTAAAAACAGTCGGTATCATCAGTGAAAACGAATCATCGGGTATCACTGAGATTGCTGAACCGGTCGGTGTCATTTGTGGTATTACACCTGTTACGAATCCGACGTCAACAACGATCTTCAAATGTTTGATCGCCTTGAAGACACGTAATCCGATCATCTTCTCTTTCCATCCATCTGCCCAAAACTGTTCAGCCGCATCAGCCCGTGTCGTATATCAAGCTGCTGTTAAAGCCGGTGCACCGGAAAACTGTATCCAGTGGATCGATGCTCCCTCGAAAGAAGCAACGGCAGAACTAATGAATCATAAAGATGTCGCAACCATCTTGGCTACCGGCGGTAACGCGATGGTCAAAGCAGCGTACTCTTGCGGTAAACCGGCACTCGGTGTCGGAGCCGGTAACGTACCTGCCTATATGGAGAAGACATGTAATATCCGTCAGGCAGTCAATGACATCGTTCTATCGAAAGCTTTCGATAACGGGATGATCTGTGCTTCTGAACAAGCAGTCATCATTGATCAGGAAATCAATGATGAAGCGTTGGCACTATTTGCGAAATACGGTGTTTACTTTACTACGGAAACTGAAAAAGCGGCTGTCGAAAAATTCATGTTTGGTCATGCTGCTTATGACGAAGGAGTCGAAAAAGCTTATCTGAATCCAAATGTTGTAGGTAAAAGTGCAATTTGGATCGCCGAACAAGCGGGTTTCAAGGTTCCCGAAAACACGGTTATCTTAGCAGTTAAGTGTAAAGAAGTGGGTCCGAACGAACCTCAAACACGCGAAAAATTAAGCCCGGTATTAGCGTTCTTGGTCAGTAATTCGACAGAAGAAGGCATCGACCTAGCCCGTAAAATGGTTGAATTCAATGGTCTTGGTCATTCGGCGGCTATTCATACTGCTGATAAAAAAATCGCCGATGAATTCGGCAAGGCCTGTAAAGCGATTCGTATCATCTGGAACAGTCCTTCGACCTTTGGGGGTATCGGTAATGTCTATAACGCATTTATCCCATCCTTGACCTTGGGTTGCGGATCCTACGGTCATAACTCGGTTTCCAATAATATTTCAGCGATCAACTTGTTGAATATCAAACGTATCGGACGTCGTAATAACAATATGCAATGGTTTAAAATTCCTTCGAAGATCTACTTTGAACAGAATTCAATACAATATCTTCGGCAAATGAAAGACATCGACCGTGTCTTCATCGTAACGGATCGTACAATGGTCGACTTAGGTTATGTTACACGCATCACGGATCAGCTCAATCTACGCAGAAATAAAGTCCAAGTTCAGTTATTCTGTGACGTTGAGCCGGATCCTTCGATCGCTACCGTTAAAAAAGGATATGAGTTAATGGTTGCTTTCAAACCGGATACCATCATCGCATTGGGCGGTGGTTCTTCGATGGATGCTGCCAAGGGTATGTGGTTGTTCTATGAACACCCGGAAGTTGATTTTGATGATCTTAAACAAAAATTCATGGATATCCGTAAACGTGCTTTCCGCTATCCCGAGTTGGGAAAGAAGACACAAGTGGTCTGTATACCTACTACCTCGGGCACCGGCAGTGAGGTGACACCGTTCGCTGTTCTGACAGATACACGGGTGAATAAGAAATACCCGTTAGCCGATTATTCGCTGACTCCGACTGTTGCGATCGTTGATGCCAGTCTGACGATGAATCTACCGGCGGGTATCACGGCCGACACGGGAATGGATGTCTTGACGCATGCGACTGAAGCCTATGTATCGACATTGGCTAATGATTTCACCGATGGACTATGTCTACAAGCCATCAAGATGGTCTTTGAATACTTACCCAGATCTGTTAAAAACGGGGCATCCGATCCGGAAGCTCGTGAAAAGATGCATAATGCATCGACGATTGCCGGTATGGCATTTGCGAATGCTTTCTTGGGAATTAACCATTCTCTCGCCCACAAGATCGGTGCTCAGTGGCATGTGCCGCACGGTCGTGCTAACGCTATCCTGTTACCGCATGTTATTCGTTATAACGGTACACAACCTTCAAAGCCGGCTGTCTGGCCGAAGTATAACTTCTACTGTGCCAATGAAAGATACTGTACATTGGCTAGAATGTTGGGATTGCCTGCTTCAACGATCGAAGAAGGGGTCGAAAGTTATGCGAAGGCATGTGATGATCTGGCCCGTAGTTTGGGTATCAAGATGAGTCTAGCCCAACAAAAAATCGATCTTGCTGATTTCAATCAGAACATTGAAAGTGTCGCTATGTTAGCGTATGAAGATCAATGTTCACCTTGTAACCCCCGTCAACCGTTAGTCTCTGAAATGATGGAGATCCTGCGTCTTGCCTATAACGCTTGATCAAACACAGAAGATAATCACTTAAATAGTCAAAATGATGCATCTGGGGTATAATTAAATTACCTTAAATGCACGTGTAAATGCCACCTAAACCTACCCTGCACCAAGTATTGTCAGGGTCAGTGAAGGTGGCTTTTCATTGCTTACGTAAGAAAAAGGAGAAACTATGTCTGAAAAGCCCTTAGATCCGAATTTTAATCCGTTTAAAGCGCATCCCAAGAAGACAACAAAAATCAAACACATGATCGCAATTGTCAGCGGAAAAGGGGGTGTCGGTAAGTCAACGATCACTTCACTGATGGCCGTTCATACCCAACGCGCCGGCTATTCAACAGCGATCTTGGACGGTGATATCACCGGACCTTCAATTGGACGAATGTTTTCTGTTACCGGTGCCGCTCACAGTACTGACAACGGTATCCAGCCATTCTATTCAAAAGAGGGGATCCGTATCATCAGTGCCAATATGTTATTGGAAAGTGAAACGACCCCGGTTTTATGGCGCGGACCGATGATCGGCAACGCGGTCAAAGATTTTTACACAGAAGTTGAATGGGGAAAGGTGGATGTAATGTATATCGATATGCCACCGGGAACAGGGGATGTACCGTTAACCGTCTATCAATCATTACCGCTGGATGGTATCATCATTGTTACAACTCCACAGGAATTGGTTTCGATGATCGTCTCAAAAGCGATTGCGATGGCTAATACGATGCATATTCCGATTCTGGGATTGATCGAAAACATGAGTTACATGGAATGCGGCCATTGCGGCGAAAAGATGTATCCGTTTGGACAAAGTAAATTACCGGAACTAGCTGCTGAGTTCGATCTTCCGATCTTGGCTGAACTTTCGATCCATCCGGAATATTCTGCACTGGCGGATCAGGGACGTGTCGAAGAGATCGTTAGTCCGCAGTTCAAAAAGTTAGTGGACGAACTTTTTATTCGTTGATTCAGAAAAGACTGGAAGATTCGATCGATTTTGAAGTATACTTATCTAAACAAGGTACTATCGATCCCCTGAAAATCAACTGCCACGTAGATTCGGGGAAAACACACTCATTATGAGTCCTACTCAATGGAGGGAACTATGAAAAAAATCGTTATTTTACTATTCGCACTTGTCCTACTTTTTAGTGGATGCACCGCCAAGAAATCAACCAAACTGATCGTGGGTATGGAATTGGCATATCCGCCGTTTGAAACCAAAGATGACCAAGGCCAAGCGTATGGTGTGAGCGTTGATATCGCCAAAGAATTCGGTGCTTATCTTGGCCGTGAAGTTGAGATCCAGAATACCAATTGGACCGGACTTATTCCGGCATTACAAACCGATAAAGTCGATATGGTTATCTCGTCGATGACGATTACCGACAAACGCAAAGAAAGCGTCGACTTCAGTAATGCCTACGCAAATGCGTATTTAGCTTTTTTAGTGAACAAAGATTCAGCGATCAATGTCGCTGCTGATTTGAATGCGGCTACCAAGACGATCGCAGTCAAAACGGGCAGTACCGGTGATACCTATGTGACGATCAATTATCCACTCGCCAAAATCCTCAGACTGGACGACGAGAGTGCTGCCATGGCCGAAGTATTAAACAAGCGAGTCGATGCTTTTATTTATGATCAACTTACGATCTACCGCAATGTAGTAGCGAATAATGCCGTTTTGAAGGCTGTCTATATTCCAACGCAAGTCGCTGAAAAATGGGGTGCAGCATTTAAAAAAGGTAGTTCACTGCGCGAACAGTTCAACACTTTCTTGGCGAAATTTACCAAGGACGGCGGGTTCGTTATTTTGACCGATAAACATCTGAAAGAAGAGAAGAAAACATTTGATGAAATGGGCTTTACCTTCTTCTTTGATTGATATGAAAGAACCCAAATTATCAACCAAACTTCTAAATGTATTTTTAGTCGTACTATGTCTGGGCGGGTTTCTTTACGTCAGCGCATCCATGGCCGGAATTCCATTCTCGGCAACCCACCTTTGGGCTTACCGTACACGTTTTGCGCAGGGGTTCATCATGACCGTCGAGATCAGTTTTTTCGCGATGATGGTATCACTGTTGATTGGATTACTGGTCGCTACGGGACGGCAAAGTAAGATCTTGTTTTTACGCTATCTCAGTACTGCTTATGTGGAGCTGATACGCGGGACACCGCTACTTGTTCAAATCATTTTTTTCTATTACGTCATCGGAACTGCATGGGGTGTCAATAACCGATTCATTGCAGGTATTCTCATTTTGTCGATTTTCGAAGGTGCTTATATTTCCGAAATCTTGCGGGGTGGATTCAATTCGATTGAATCTCGTCAGTATGAAATCGCTAAAGCCATCGGTTTGACTAAACAACAGACCTTTCGTTTTGTTATTGTGCCGCAATTAACAGTTCGTATCCTACCTGCTTTGGCAGGTCAGTTTGCCTCTGTCATTAAAGACAGCAGTTTATTATCAACGATTGCGGTCATTGAATTGATGCAGGTGACCAAAGAGATCACCGCTACGAACTTCGCTGTTTATTTCGAAAGTTATTTAATGTTGGCAATCTTGTATCTGTGTCTGACATTCCCGGTATCGTTACTTTCGAAAGCACTGGAAAGAAGGTTCAACTATGAATATTAAGCTGGATCAACTTACCAAGTCGTTTGACGGAAATCTTGTTTTGGATCATCTAAACAATGAAATCGAGTTTAAAAGTCTTGCGATCCTAGGCCCGAGCGGTTCGGGAAAGAGTACGCTTCTACGCTTGTTCGGAGGTTTATTACAACCCGAAAGCGGTGCGATCACCATTGATGGGAATCAGATCCGTTATACCGAAAAAGAACTCTTGGATTATCGCCGCGGAATCGGCTTTGTTTTTCAAAACAATGGCTTGTTTCCGCATCTGAGTGCGCTCGATAATATCACTTTACCGTTGATCCGTGTCTTCAATATGAATAAAACAGAAGCCGAAGCGATGGCTATGTCTTATCTAAAACGCTTTGGTCTTGAGAAACAAGCCAAACAAGCGCCGGTTACACTCTCCGGTGGGCAACAACAACGTATCGCAATTATTCGGGCAGTCGTCAATCGTCCCAAGATGATCCTCTTGGATGAGCCGACCAGTGCGTTAGATCCGGATCTGTCGGTTGAAGTGTTGGAGATGTTAAAGGAACTGATCCTTGACGGCTTGAACATCGTCTTGGTAACCCATCATTTAGGCTTTGCGCGTAACGTCTGTGAAAGCATGATGTTTGTGGATGACAACAAGATCGTCGAGTTTGGTCCTTCGAAACAACATTTTGCGCAACCGGAATCCGAGAATTTGCAACGTTTTATCGAAAAAATGAACGAGTTTTGATGGGAATAGTTCCTGTTGAGAATCGTTTTTCTTTTCATAATTACACTTCTCTGCTATGATAATAGCCTGTAAAGGACGGATACTATGAAACATATGATGGACACGGCCCATTCGATTGTGAAACGCGATCCGGCCGCTAAAAGCACCTTGGAAGTGATCTTACTTTATCCCGGTTACCATGCCTTGCTGATGCATCGCATCGCGCACCGATTCTATAGGATACGACTGTTTCTGATAGCTCGAATGATCTCACAATTTTCCCGTTTTCTGACAGGAATCGAGATTCATCCGGGCGCTAAGATCGGTCAACGTTTGTTTATTGATCATGGTATGGGAACCGTCATCGGTGAAACAGCTATCATCGGTAATGATTGTTTGATCTATCATAATGTGACACTCGGAGGAACCAGTTCGCACGACGTCAAACGCCATCCGACGATCGGTAATAATGTCATGGTCGGAGCCGGAGCTCAGATCATCGGACCGATCATGGTCGGTGATAACGCTAAAATCGGAACGAATGCGGTCGTCATCCGTGATGTCGAAGCGAATACAACGGTTGCCGGGATTCCCGCAAAAGTCATCCAACATCACATGTAATAAAAAATCTCGGTAAATTACCGGGATTTTATCGTTTATTGGGAAGTGAATCATAGATCTGTTTGATTTCATCGAGGACTTCGGTATGCGTGAAATCACGATAATAAACCATGTTGATCTGGCGTTGTAAACTCAGATTCTCAATCGATAGGGCAACTAAGCGCTGATCGATGATCTCTTCACGAAGAGCACTGCGAGCAATGACGGTAACACCAAGATTAGAAGCGACCAGTTCTTTAATGGTACTTACATTATCGATTTCGATCAACACATCCAAGTCACTGATCGATAATCCATGTTGATTCAAGGCGCTCTCAAACAAATACCGAGTACCCGCATGGATCGATCGTAAGATGAATTTTTCAGTTCTTAGTTCTTCAAGTGTCACACTTGAACGAGCGGCTAGGGAATGTTGCGGACTGACCGCCAGACAGAGTTCATCGGTATCCAGTAAAATCGAACTGTAATGACGTTGTGGAATTGAACCCTCAACAATCGCCCAATCCAACTCATACATTTTTAGTTTAACGACAATGTTTTGAAGCGTCTCGGTCAATAAGACAATCTTGGTTTCCGGATGACGCTGACAATATAGGGCGAATACTTGCGGAACGATTGATTCACTTAAAGTCGTTGTAACACCGATTGAAAAGCGGCGTACAGATGATTTTGCGTCTAATAAGGCCATTTGACAGTTTTCTTCAAGCGCAACGGCACGCCGAGCGAATTTGACTAAGATTTCACCTTGTGTTGTGAGTAAAAGATTTCTACCTTGCCGATGGAAAATCGTGATTTGATAGTCTTGTTCTAGTTGTTTGATGTGATGTGTGATTGCCGGTTGTGTCAGATTGAGTTCTTTGGCTGTTTTTGTGTAATTCTCCAGTCGTACAAGAACCAATAATGTAGTTAGTTTTGGATCCACCATGTTGTTACCTCTTTCAATGAATATCCTTGATAGTAATAGTATAAACGATAAAGATTAATTATCAAATGATTGAATAAGATGGTACTTTACTTTTGTGATGATGAAATCGATCGTTGGTTGAATATTTCCTTTTCAAAAAGGTATCCTTTTTATATGAACAATCTTAGCTATTGTCGTATAATAAGGTCGAGGTGAAAACTATGGAAATCTATTTAGATACAGCGAATACCGATTACATTGAAAAATACCTGATTCCGTATAACCTGTCCGGGGTTACTTGTAATCCGTCGATTTTAGCCAAAGACAAAAAAGACTGGGAAGTATTAGCTCAGTTAGTTAAGGGCGATAAGAAATTGTTTGTGCAGGTATTGGCGACCGACACCGAAGGTATGATCAAAGAAGCACTGCAATTACGAGAAAAACATGACATCATTGTTAAGATCCCTTGCTCAAGCGAAGGATACAAAGCGATGGTACAACTTAAGAAGGCAGGAGTACCGATACTTGCCACAGCGATTTACTCGCCTCTACAGGCGATCCTGGCAGCCCAGTGCGGTGTCGACTATGTTGCTCCGTATGTGAATCGCATGAGTGATTCTGAACAAGATGGTGTCGAGATCGTCTCTAACATCCAACAGGCCTTTGATCTGCAGGGACTTGATTGTAAGATCGTAGCGGCTAGTTTCAAAAATCTCAATCAAATATCAACGCTCTTGATCATGGGAGTCTATGCGGTCACATTGCCCGTCGATCTGTTTGAAAAGATGATTGCAAATCCGTTGACCGAAGCAGCAGTTGTTAATTTCACGAAAGACTGGAAGAAGTTTACCGGTCGCACTACATTATAAGGTTTGGACCGTTATGACGGTCTTTTTTATCGGAATCAATAAAAAAAACTACCTGTTTTGTAGTTGACAAAAAGTACGGCTACGCTATAATTATAATTGAATTAGCACTTAAGATACAAGAGTGCTAAAATAAAAGGAAGGTGTATGACAATGATACGACCCTTATTAGACAGAGTCCTCTTAGAAAAAACAGAACCTGAAAAGAAAACTGCCAGTGGCATCATACTGGCTGAAGCCAACAAAGAAAAACCATCGATCGCAAAAGTAATTGCTGTCGGACCCGGTAAAACAGAAGAAGGGATCTTGGTTCCGATGACGATCCATGTCAATGACACAGTTATTTTCCGTCAATACGCTACCACCGAGGTCAAGTACGAAAACAAAGAGTATCTACTGGTCGAAAGTAAAGATATCTTAGCGATCATCGAGTAACAAAGGAGAACAATCATGGCAAAAATAGTCATCTATTCAAAAGAAGCACGCGAAAGAATGTTGGTTGGAATTGATACACTGGCAGATGTTGTTAAGATCACATTAGGTCCGAAAGGTCGTAATGTTGTCGTAGAGAAGAGTTACGGAGCTCCGATGATCATCAATGACGGAGTAACGATTGCGCGGGAAATCGAACTGGAAGATAAGTTTGAAGATATGGGAGCTAAGTTAGTACTTGAAGTGGCGAATAAAACCAACGATACAGCCGGTGACGGAACAACGACTGCGACCCTGTTAGCACAGGCAATCATCCATAAAGGGGTAACATCTGTTGATAAAGGAAGTAACGCTGTATTGATGCGTACGGGCATTGAAACCGCTGCGAAACGCATCAGTGAACATCTCTTGGCACAATCCGTTAAAATCGAAACCAACGAAGATATCGCCGACGTGGCTGCAATCTCGGCCGGATCGACTGAGATCGGTGCGATTATCGCACAAGCAATGCAACGGGTGGGTCGTGATGGTGTTATTACGGTGGATAAATCCAATACATTTGAAACCGAATTGGAAGTTGTTGAAGGCTTACAGTATGACAAAGGCTATGTTTCCCCTTATATGGTGACCAATCGTGAAAAGATGGAACTCGAAATGGAAGATGCTTATGTCCTTGTGACAGATCAAAAGATCAGTACAGTTCAGGATATTTTACCGGTACTGGAAAAGATCGTTCAAATGAATAAACCACTGTTGATCATCGCTGATGATGTCGATAATGAAGTCGTCGCAACGTTAGTCGTCAATAAGCTGCGTGGAACATTTAATGTCGCCGCTACAAAAGCACCCAGTTTCGGTGATAATCAAAAAGCTATCTTGGAAGATATCGCAACAGTTACAGGAGCTCAATTCATCAGTAAAGATCTCAATATGGAACTGAAATCCATCGAAGTCGAACATTTAGGTAAAGCCGGTAAGATCATCGTACGCAAAGAAGAGACAACGATCATCAACGGTGAAGGAGATAAAACCCTTATTTCCGCAAGAGCATCTGAAATTCGTTCGCAGATCGAAAACAGTTCTAGTGAATATGACACCAAGCGCTTGAATGAACGTTTGGCTAAACTTACATCCGGCGTCGCAATCGTCAAAGTCGGAGCAGCAACGGAATCCGAAATGGAAGAGAAGAAACTTCGTATCGAAGATGCTCTCAACGCTACAAAAGCAGCGGTCAGCGAAGGTGTCGTCATGGGTGGCGGAGCGGCGTTAGTTAAAGCCTATATCGAACTCAAAGACATTGTTAAAGGGGCTAATAATGACGAACAAAAAGGGATATCAGCGGTGTTTGAAGCGATTCTTACTCCGTTGTGGCAAATTGCCGAAAATGCCGGCTTTGATGGAAATGAAATCGTCGCAATGCAATTGAAAGCGAAAAAGAATATCGGCTTTGACGCTAAAGAAGGTAAATGGGTCGATATGTTTAAATCTGGGATCGTTGATCCTACCAAGGTTACCCGCAGTGCATTGCTGAATGCTGCTTCGATCGCGGCGCTCTTTTTGACCACCGAAGCTGCAGTTGCATCTAAACCCGAAATCAGTAAAGCAACACCTGCTCTGCCTGAGGGTGGAATGTACTAGATTTGCTTAAACACACAATAGAGTGTACTATTATTAAGTAGAGAATATTAAATGAAATGTTCAGTATAGTCGTGATGAATTTATCCAAAAAACTGAAAGGAGGAAATGACATGGGATTTTTAAGATGGTTAGGTGGAATCGTAGTGTTCTTTTGGTTATTGGGTCTTTTATTGAAGATCGGCGGAGGTTTGATCAACGTATTATTGGTTGTAGCAGCGATCATATTTATCGTTGATTATATCGGCGGTCGTCGAAGATAGTTCGAATCAGTGGCGAAAGCCACTTTTTTTTACCTCAAACAAATTAAAAAACGTAAGCGAAGGCTTACGTTCAGGCTGATGACAAGTGCACCTTTAAAAAGGTGTGCTTTTCTTTTGGGGATAAAAAAACAACGAAACCGCTGTTGGAGAGAGAATAATTGGTTTTTAATGGATACGAGTAAAGGACGTAAAGAAGCTTCGTGAGTCAATAAGGCCATCTTTTTCAGATTCTGCGCAGCACAA
>JBBRCP010000056.1:0-12005 GCA_038204785.1 Erysipelotrichales bacterium | reverse complement strand
AAAGGGAATATCGCTAAAGTTTTTGAAAAAGTCGATCCTAAACTGGATACTCAGTTAGTATTGGATGCGATCGATCATTTAGGATAAAAAAAAGGCATCTCGCTTATAATAACGAGATGTCTTTTCTGTTAGTTTGTTGAACTCAGAAACTTCTTAATCACTACGATTACTTTATCAATGTCAGCTTTGCTGACATCATTGCTGGTTACGAAGCGATACATATCATTTCTGCATTTTTTGTTCTGTTCAAGATCTTCACATGCACCGTTTATTTTTATATGGTTATCCAATAAGAAGTTTTTGAATCCATGATGGTCGAAATCTGGATTCACAAAACGGAAGAATACCATATTGATATGGACATTTTCGATATCACATTCAACTTCGTCGGTATCCAATAAACACTGTGCTAAATAGTAAGCGTTCTTGTGATCTTCAACCAAACGGTCTGTCATTTCATTTAGCGAGATGATTCCGCAAGCAGCCAGAAAACCGGCTTGGCGTAGTCCGCCACCCAACATTTTGCGATTCTTACGAGCACGGTCAATGAATTCTTTAGTACCGGCGATCATTGAACCGACCGGTGAACATAGACCTTTCGAAAGGCAAAACATGATTGAATCGCAATACTGTGTCAGTTCCTTGACATCGACATTCAAATAAGCGGCCGCATTGAAGATGCGTGCACCATCGAGATGAACATTCAATCCGAGTTCTTTGGCAAGTTCATAATCCTGCTTCATCATGGAAAGGGGAACGACCATACCATTCGACAAGGCGTTTTCAAGGGATAATAAGCGTGTATTCGGTTCATGGATATCGTTTGAACGGACATATTTTTCAATCATCGTCGGCAAGATAAAATCATTTTCATGTTGGATCGTGCGTAAATTGACTTGCGACAAGGCAGCAACCGCGCCAACTTCATGGACAGCGATATGGTAATTAAAACCGGTTAAGACTTCTTCACCACGGCGTGTATGAGTCATGATGCATAGTTGATTTCCCATCGTTCCGCTAGGAACAAATAGGGCTGCTTCTTTACCTACCTTGAGTGCGGCTAATTCTTCCAGTTGTTTGACCGTTGGATCGTCTCCATATACGTCATCTCCAACACTTGCTTCAAACATGGCTTTTCTCATTTTATCCGTCGGTTGTGTGACGGTATCACTGCGCAAATCAATGTATCTCATTTTGTTTACCTCGCTAGGAATGCGTATAGTATAACATAATCTGTGATATACTTAAAACAATCATTTTATTTATTTTTGATGTTTCATTTGTTTGAAACAATGGGGAGACGAAACATGAAAAAAAGCCTACTCTTTATCTTAATCGCAGTTTTACTTGTTGGATGTACCGCTAAACAACCTAGCGAGATTGTTTATCATGTGCAACAACCAAGTATCATCTTTGAACCAACGGAACCGGTTACAGTCAGTTCTGAACTTAGCTTGTTGATGGTGGGGGATGGTCTATTACATGGGGCGGTATATAAAGATGCCTTAAAAAGTGATGGAACTTACGATTTTACGAGTATGTTGAGATATGTTAAACCGATCGTACAGAAATATGATCTGGCTTTCTATAACCAAGAATCGATCTTGGGTGGCGTCGCTTTGGGTCTGTCTTCATATCCAACTTTTAATTCACCTCAATCATTCGGTGATCAGATGATAGGTTTAGGATTCAATCTGGTCTCACAAGCCAACAATCACTCATTGGATAAAAGTTCAAAAGGAATTGAAAACTCAGTGGCCTATTGGAAGGCAAAACCAACTGTTTTAACAGCGGGGACCTATTTGTCGCAAGAAGATCATGATGAGATTCGAATTATGACAAAGAATAATATATCTTACTCTTTACTTTCCTATACCTATGGTACCAATGGAATTACGATCCCCAACGGTAAGACATATCTAGTTAATTATATCGATAAAGATAAAATCAAAGCGGATGTTGAAAAAGTCCGTTCAAAGGTCGATGTGTTGATGGTTTCACTACATTTCGGAACTGAATATACCCATCAACCGTCTGATTACCAAATTGAAATTGCGACCTATTTAGCTTCACTTGGGGTTGACATCGTCATCGGACATCATCCGCATGTTGTTCAACCGATCACCCATATCGGAAAGACATTGGTCATCTACTCATTAGGTAATTTTATCTCTTCACAGGTAGGAACCGATCGTTTGACCGGAATGATGGCAGCCGTCAATATCAAGAAGACATGGGTCAATGGAGTCGCATCGATCGAGTTGCTAAATCCACGGGCTGACTTCGTTTACACCTCATATAATGCAAGTATAGCGAATTTCGTACTGTATCCGTTTGATCAATTAAGTAGTGGAATTCTGAGCACAAAAGATACAACATACGCGCAAATGGCGAAAATAACGACATCAATGGATAAAACAATTCAAATTGGGGGCATCAGGTAAACTGATGTCCTTTATTTATTGCGCCGAATAAGGTAGAATATTGAAGAAATGAGGGCTTCTCTATGAATACAACTTTTTTACTGAATTTATTGACAAATAAAACATTGATTTATGCGATAACGATTCTTGTAACTGTCGGATTGACTGTATATCTGATAGTGAGATACAAACTTACGAAATATCAAGTTATGATATTTATTCTTTTGGTTGTATTTTGGAGTTCGATCAACATCGTTCGTGCTTATCGAAAAGCCTATGCCGGTGGAGCTCTGGCAGCGGGTGGATTGGGAATGGATGGTATACTTACAGCCAATATGGCAGCCGCGTACGGACTGATCTCGATTTTCGTTCGACTTCCATTTTTTGGACTGAGCGATTATTTCAAATCACGTAAATTCTTTATCGGCTTGGCACTATTATTTGTGATGGGTTCCTCCATCATGGTTGTCATCGATCCGAGTTATATCAGTTTGTTGTATTCATCACTGGCGTTAGGTATGGGAGCATCGTTATTATCGATGTTCAATGTTATTTTCGCTGAAACATTTACAGCTGCACAGGCAATGGTTTCCGTGTCGATCCTTTCGGTGGCTCCGCTGTTGGCTGAATTCTGTATGTCGCCGCTACAATTTGCGGCGACGGCTACAAAACCCAACGATTATGCGTTTATGTGGATCGTGAGTGCGATCTTAGCCGGAGCCGGGTTTGTTTTTCTGTTATTTGTGAAAGACAACAAATCACCGGTTCGTAATTTTACGATGGCTAAATTCAAAACAGCCATCACCGACAAGCGCTTTTTGGTTCTGTGTCTGATGGGTGTCGTTGTTTCTTTCATCCGCTTTGTGGCCGGTGAATCCAATCTAACACCTTATGTTAAGACCGATATCGTCAATATGCATCCGTTAATGGTGGCCTATATCGGCATGATTTATTCGATCTTTCAGATGGTGGCCGGTGTATTGGTGGGAATCTATCTCAAGAAGAAGATCGGTGTTCGAAATACAATGATCATGGGCTTGTTTTTCAGTTTACTGTTTACGCTGCTCGCGTCATTCGTTACAGATCCGACTGTCTTGTTCTTGGGTTATGCACTAAGCGGATTTGGGTACGGGTTGACCTATAACGTCTTGTTGGGAATGGCAATGCAACCGTTTGCCAAGGACATGCGTGAGATCACAATGGGAATCTATCAAACGTTCTTTGCGGTCGGTATCTATTATGGGGATAAGATCTATGCGTTGATTTTACAGTTCTTCCCGCAAAAACTTAGTACAACACAGTTATACCAGGGAACTTTTGCGTTTATCAGTTGTGTGTCATTTGCTGCGATCTTGCTTTGTTTAGTCATGTTCAATAAGAAGAATCGTGCTTTCATGGAGTCCTAAAATGCGTTTTATCACAACGCTTACCAACAAAACTAACATTTCCTTATTGAAAGAAGCCGATGGGATACTTGTCGGAGAAAAGAAATTTTCCTGTCGTATGCCAGCCTATTTCACGCGTACTGAATTGGTGAAGATCAACCATCAATGCCACATCAACGGAATCAAGTGTTATCTCAATTTAAATCGGTTTATCAATGAAGCAGATCTTTTTCAACTGCGTGAATATCTTGAATGGATCGCTACAGTCAATTTCGATGGCATCTATTTCAATGATCTAGCAGTCAAGACGATCGCTGATGCAAGTAAACTTAAGTGTGAACTGATTTATGCGCCAGAAGCAACTCTGACCAATTCGCAAGACATCCGTTTATTTACTACACTTGGAATCGATCGTGGTTTGTTGGCCAAAGAATTAACGTTAGAAGAAATTTTAGCGATCGCAAAGGCATTACCGGGAAAAGTCGAACTATTCGGCTTTGGTCATCTAGCGATGAGTTACAGTAAACGTCCTTTAGTCAGTAATTATCTTAAACATATCCAAGGTGATGTTTCAGTAAGCAAAAAGCGTACATTAACACTTAAAGAAGAGAAACGTCCTTATTTTTATCCGGTGTTGGAAGAGTCTGAAGCAAGTTCGGTTTTCACAGCCGCCATCATGAACTGTTTCTTAGAGATCCCGGCACTGAAGAAGTCTGGTTTAGCTGCGATCCACCTTGATGGACTTTTCTTGAGTGATGAGATCATCGTTGAAGTACTGGCTCATTATCGGAGTATCGAAACAATTGAACAGGCGCAGTACCATTATCAATCTTTCCTCAGTGCTCATACAGACTTATCCTTGGATAATGGGTATTTCGACAAGAAAACAAATCTAACAAAAGAAGGAGCCGGTCTATGAGTAAAATCGAATTATTAGCTCCGGCAGGAGATCTGCAACGAGCCAAAACGGCTGTTCGCTACGGTGCTGATGCGGTCTATCTAGGTGGTAAACGGTTTTCACTTCGGAGCCGTGCCAGTAATTTCGATCTTCCGGATATCGCTGAAGCGGTTGCGTTTGCAACCCTTTATAATGCGAAGATCTTTGTAACAGTGAATATTATTCCGCATGATGAAGATCTTGAGGGACTGGCTGACTATGTCAGTGAGCTTGAGCGAATCGGTGTTGCCGCTGTGATCGTTGCTTCAGCGTATATCGCTTCTGTATGTCGCAAAACAGCTAAAAAAATGGAAGTTCATCTCAGTACCCAACAATCCGTTACGAACTCGGCAGCTATTGATTTCTACAAACAACTTGGCATCGATCGTGTCGTCTTGGCGCGTGAAACGTCGATGGAAGACATCCGTTATATCGTCGCGAAGAGTCAATTTCCAATTGAAGTTTTCATCCATGGCGGAATGTGCGTCAATTATTCAGGTCGGTGCACACTGAGTAATGAGATGACATTGCGCGACGCAAATCGCGGCGGATGTGCGCAATCCTGTCGTTGGAAATATCGTTTATATGATCAAGGAGTCGAAATCAGTGATCCTGAAGTACTATTTTCGATGAGTTCGAAAGATCTCAATGCGGTTCGTTATGTGGCTGATCTAATTGAGTCGGGTGTCACCAGTCTCAAGATCGAAGGTCGTATGAAATCAGCGTACTATATTGCTTGTGTTGTCGACGCGTATCGTAAATTGATCGATGCTTATGAAATAAATAGGTCTATTAGTGATGATTTGATACTGCGTACCGAAAAAAGACTGAAACTTGCGGAAAATCGTGAGACCGCGGATGGGTTCTATCGTCATTTACCGACATCATCTCATCATCTTTATTCGATCAACGGTTCAGGGATCACACAGGATTTTTTGGGTAGTGTCAAACAAGTCAACGATGACGGATCTGTTCTCGTGGAAGTTCGGAATAACTTTAAAACCGGCCAACTCTTGGAAGTGTTCTCACCGTTAAAAGAGATACGTCAATTTATTGTGGGTACAATCATCAATTCGCAAGATCTTGAAATCAAGATTGCGAATAAACCGATGGAATGGGTCAGAATTGCGATTCCGTTTACGGTTGAGGTGGAAGATTTTATCCGCCGGAAAGGAGTCTAGTATGGAAACAATCCTTATGGAAGGGGCTTTATCGGTTAAATCATGTGTTAAGAATCATCGTCGTGAGGTCAATGAAGTGATGATCGAAGATGGAAAGAAATCAAAAGACGTCGGTTATATCTTGGGATTATGCAGAGAAAACAATATTAAAGTTACATTCGCAAAACGGGAAGTGATCGATTTGAAAGCGTCAGGTAAAACCCATGGCGGTATTTTGGCTATCTGCGGAAAGCGAATCTATCAGAGTATCGATGAACTCAATGCGCGTAAGGTTCCGTTCTATGCGATCGTTGAAGGAGTCGAAGATCCTTTTAATCTCGGATACATGATACGGACACTGAGTGCCGCGGGATGTGATGGGTTGTTTTTAAATAATCGTGATTGGTCAATGGCTGAATCGGTCATTATGAAATCAAGTGCGGGGACGTTTGACGCATTACCGATTCACTTAATGGTTAATCCGGCTGCGGATCTAAGTGAACTGCGCAAACGAGAAGTTCGAATTGTTTCTGCTGTTCGCTCTAAGCGTGCGGTATCGATGGAACATGGTGATTTCAACCAAGCATTGGCACTTGCGATTGGTGGCGAGATGCGCGGTCTATCGACAGTCGTGTTAGAAGCTTCAGACGCCGAAGTATTCATTCCTTATCCATCAACAACGAAAGTCGCGCTAAACGCTGCCAGTGCAGCGGCTGTACTGGCGTTTGAGGTCGTTCGTCAACGTAAAAACGCGTAATATTTCTGTACATTCAGTAAAGGGTTTGCTATAATTACAAAAAGCTTAACGTTGTATAGTCTCACTGATAGGGTGTGAGAGTATCTACCTGACTGCCTAACAGTCGGACTACGATGGAAGTACATTTCGTGTACGCTTCCGTCAACGGGAGCTTTTTTTGTAAAAGGAGACAACCATGTCAACGTCAATCGATTCATTAAGACGTATACGGGACGCTCAAAACGGCCTTCGAAAAGTGGATCTGCTGATTCGAAATGTACAATGTATCAATACGCTTACCCAAGAGATCCATCCTGTATCACTGAGTATCGATCAAGGAATGATCATCAGTTTTGAAGAATTAGAAGCGGAAGTTATTGTTGAGGGCAATCATCGTTATGCCGCTCCGCTTTTTACTGATGCACATATGCATATCGAATCAACCGCAGTACTGCCGGGTGTTCTCAATGATATCCTGCTACCGCGTGGTGTGGGTCGAGTCATCTGTGATCCGCATGAGATCGCGAATGTCGCAGGAACAGCCGGTATCGATCTACTACTCAATGCGGCAGCTGTCTGTGATCTTGATTTTAACTTCATGTTGCCTTCCTGTGTACCGTCGACTGTTTTTGAACATGCCGGAGCGATCTTGAATGCGGATGACTTGAAACCTTATTACCGTCATCCGATGGTTCTTGGACTGGCGGAAGTGATGGATGTCGATCGTGTTCGTTCAGAAGAAGATATGTTGCATAAATTAGTGGATGCTCATGATGCAAATTCCCATATCGATGGTCATGGTTCCGTGCTGGATAATGCCGGCATTGATCTCTTTGCATCGTTGAATATCAAAACCGATCATGAGTGTACAGAGGCAGAAGGATTTCACAGTCGTTTACGAAGAGGTATTTGGACATTGGTCCGTGAAGGTTCGGTCACTAAAAATCTTGATGCGCTTATTCATGAGATAACGCTTAAGAATTACAGCCGCGTTTGTTTTTGTACCGATGATAAACATCCCGATGATTTAGTTAAAGAAGGTGGCATCGATTCAGTCGTACGCAAAGCTATCAAACAAGGACTAGATCCGGTCATGGCGATCACGCTAGCCACCCTTAATCCTGCATTGTGTTACGATTTAGTTGATACAGGAGCACTCGCTCCCGGATATACCGCTGATTTTTTCTTGTTTGATGACATCCATACCTTAGTCCCCTCGGTTGTATATAAAAGGGGAATCAAAGTAGCGGAAAATGGTCAAGTTTTGAATCGGTGTCAGGATCACCCGGTCGAAATCTCAGAGCGTCTTACCCACTCGGTCAATCCCGCTCCGTATTTGATCTCTGATCTGCAAATAGCGGCAGAAGGATGTACCAAGATGAATATGATTGAAGTCTCGGGCGGCAATGTGTTGACCAAGCGCATCGTCGAAGAGATCAAAGTCAATATTCTCGGAAATTTCGAACCCGATGTCGCGCGTGATCATGCGAAGCTAGTTGTCATGGAACGTCATCATGCCTTAGGAAACATCGGTGTCTGTCCGGTCAAAGGTTTCGGACTCTTTCAAGGTGCCATCGCAACGACCGTAGCACATGACAGTCATAACATCATCGCTGTCGGTACGAATGATTTCGATATCGTTATGGCGATCGAACAAGTAAAGAAGAATCAAGGCGGTTATGTAGTAGCTGCCGATGGTAAGATCTGGGCAACCGTCAATCTGGAGATCGGTGGTCTGATGACAGCACAACCGTTAGAGCACTTATTGGCGCAGATGGAAGAACTCCATCGAAATAGTACCTATGTACTGACGAAACAGGATTTCAATCCATTTCTGATGTTGTCGTTTATATCGCTTCCCGTCATACCCGAAGTCAAACTTACCGATATCGGATGCATCGATGTTCTTAGTTCAACGGTGCTGAAATTACCGGTTCACGATTAAAAGGAGAAAAACATGGACACAATGAATGGAAAAGTAATCAAAGAAGGGTATACATTCGATGATCTATTATTGGTTCCGGCACATTCGGATGTCGTACCGGCCAATGTATCACTGAAGACCCGACTCACGGATAAGATTCAATTAAATATTCCGGTTGTTTCGGCAGCGATGGACACTGTTACCGAAGATCTGATGGCGATTGCCTTAGCACGAGTCGGTGGACTGGGCTTTATTCATAAGAACTTAACGATCGAACAACAAGCACAGATGATCAAGAATGTTAAGAAAGCCGAAGTTAGTTCAACATCACCTGATGCAGCACTTGATTCAAAAGGAAGATTATTGGCCGGAGCAGCGGTAGGTGTCAGTGCTAACACGATGGAACGTGTCAAAGCGTTAGTTGATGCCGGGGTTGATATTATTACGGTAGATAGTGCGCATGGACATTCCAACGGTGTTATGCAGACGATCCGTAAAATTCGTACAGCCTATCCTGAGTTGGATCTTGTTGGCGGTAACATCGTTACAGCCGAAGCAGCGATCCAACTTATCGAAGCCGGTGCGAACGTGGTCAAAGTCGGCGTCGGTCCGGGATCAATCTGTACGACCCGTGTCGTTTCAGGCGTCGGAGTTCCCCAGTTGACAGCCGTCAACGATGTAGCTCAAGTATGTAAAGCCAAACAGATCGGTGTTATCGCCGACGGCGGAATCCAATTTTCAGGCGATATTGTTAAAGCTTTGGCAGCGGGTGGGGATGTTGTTATGTTAGGTGGACTTTTGGCTGGGTGTGAAGAGACACCGGGTGAAGTTCTTGAAGTGTATGGTAAGAAAGTTAAATCATATGTGGGTATGGGATCACTCAGTGCTATGCAGCGCGGATCAAGTGATCGTTATTTCCAAGGAGGTCAGAAAGAATTAACGAAATTAGTGCCGGAAGGGATTGAAGCTACCGTTCCTTTTAAAGGATCCATTAATGAGGTTGTTTACCAAATGATGGGGGGCTTGCGTTCAGGTATGGGATATTGCGGATGTAAAGACATCAGCGAATTAAAAGATAAAGCTAGATTCGTTAAGATCACCAATGCCGGACTGCGCGAGTCGCATCCGCATGATGTGGATAACGTAAAGGAGGCACCGAACTACCGTGGCCGATAAAATACTCGTCTTGGATTTCGGTAGCCAATATAACCAACTGATTGCCCGCCGTATCCGTGAATTCGGTGTGTTCAGTGAACTCAGACCGCATACGATCTCGGTGGATGAGATCCGTAATGATAAAAATATAAAAGGGATCGTCTTTTCAGGCGGACCTAATTCTGTCTATGATCCGTTGGGTCTACGAGTCGATCCGGCGATGTATGACTTGGGTTTACCGATACTAGGTATTTGTTATGGCATGCAACTGATGGCGTATCAGTTAGGCGGAAAAGTTGGCCCCAGCGATAAACGCGAATATGGTAAAGCTACAATCGAAATTACATCGAATTCAAAATTAACCGGTGATCTACCGGCAAATCAACAGGTGTGGATGTCACACGGAGATCACGTTACAGAGCTTCCTGAAGGGTTTACTCTACATGCCCAAAGCAATACCGGTATCATGGCAATCATGAGTCATGAGGCTAAGAACCTCTATGCGATGCAGTTTCATCCGGAAGTCCGACATACCGAACATGGCAATGAAATGTTGAAGAACTTTGTGTTTGCGATATGTCAAGCCAATGCCGATTGGCAGTTGGAAACCTTCATCGAAACGAAAATCAACGAAGTTCGTGCGATCGTCGGAGATGATGAAGTTTTGTGTGCACTTTCAGGGGGAGTCGATTCAGCGGTTGTCGCCGCCTTGTTGTATAAAGCACTTGGTAGTAAACTTACATGTATGTTTGTGGATCACGGACTACTCAGACTCAATGAAGCTGAATCGGTCGTGGAAACGTTCGGAAAACAGTTCGGTATCAATCTGATCAAGATCGATGCGCGTGATCGGTTTATGGGACGCTTGGCAGGAGTCGATGATCCCGAAACAAAACGCAAAATCATTGGTGAAGAATTTATTCGGGTATTCGAAACCGAATCCGCAAAACTAACTCATATCAAATGGTTAGCACAGGGAACCTTGTATACGGATGTGATCGAATCAGGGACAGCTACCGCTCAAACCATTAAATCCCACCATAATGTGGGAGGATTACCTAAGAATATGCAGTTTAAACTGATCGAACCATTGAACTTACTGTTCAAAGACGAAGTTCGTCAATTAGGGCTTTTATTAGGACTCAGTGAAGAGATCGTGATGCGTCAACCATTTCCGGGACCGGGGCTTGCCATCCGTATCATCGGTGATGTGACCGAAGAAAAACTAGATCTGGTACGTAGAAGTGATTGGATCCTGCGAGAAGAAATCAAACGTTCCGGTTTAGACAAAGAAATCTGGCAATACTTTACGGTTCTTACTAATATTCGTTCCGTTGGCGTCATGGGTGATCAAAGAACCTATGATTATGCGATCGGAATCAGAGCAGTCACTTCAATCGATGGGATGACTGCGGATTATGCGCGTATACCCTATGATGTGTTAGATATTATTTCGCGACGTATCATCAACGAAATCAAAGGTATCAACCGTATCATCTACGATATCACGTCCAAACCACCAGCCACAATTGAGTGGGAATAGTAAATATAAATCCGCAAACCCAGTCGTAGTAAAGGGTTGCGGATTTTTTTATCGATATCTATCACTCTTACAATAGTACTGTCAATATCTCAAACTCACACAAGGCAAGCGATATTCTGAGCAGTTACTTATAGTTTGAAGTGACATAAAATTTTAACTACATATTAATTCATTTCAAGTTAACCAAAACAAACAAGTCTAGTATTTTCCGGAGAACAATTAGCCATGGGTAAGCAAGTTAATACGACATTGTTAAATCAAAAAGAAAGGTGATTCAAAAAATAAAAGTTAATCCATACGTCAACGACCGAATCGTAATATGAACAAGGATTCGCTACCGTGGGAATCCTTGTTTGAGCGCATCTAGATCAATGAATTGTTAAGATACTGTTAACTATTCGATGTTACTCTGTAAAGAGGT
Organism: Erysipelotrichales bacterium; assembly: GCA_038204785.1. Classification (GTDB taxonomy): domain Bacteria; phylum Bacillota_I; class Bacilli_A; order Erysipelotrichales; family Erysipelotrichaceae; genus GWE2-51-13. The sequence continues at coordinate 321 of JBBRCP010000056.1, read as the reverse complement.
TCACATTATCAGTGAATTATTGTATTCTAAAAAAGCAGGCTGTTTTAACTTCAGTGGAGGTGCACACATGACGATTTCAATGTTAATCGCTCTTTTAGGAGGACTTGGATTATTTCTGTACGGTATGAAGTTGATGGGTGATGGACTTGAAATTGCAGCAGGGTCAAGATTGAAATTTATTTGGTGTAATTCTGTAGATAAGGACCCAACTCCGAGATGTCCTGTTTGATGGACAGTGATTGGAGGAGAACGGGTGTATAATAGGCCAAGAAATGAGGCTTATTATGAAGAACACTGACATCTCATCCCGTATCCCACAAC
>JBBRCP010000055.1:0-12404 GCA_038204785.1 Erysipelotrichales bacterium | reverse complement strand
CTATCCGAATTGATCAAAATCGATCCGAAGAGTATTGGTGTTGGTCAATACCAACATGATCTGCCACCAGCCCGCCTACAGGAACGTCTTGACTTCGCTGTCACAAAGACAGTCAATCGGGTCGGTGCTGACGTAAACACCGCCAGTGAAGATCTATTGCGTCATGTGGCAGGGTTTAATCGTTCAGTCGCAAAATCTTTGGTAGATTATCGTAATACTAACGGTGCGTTCAAAAATCGTAAAGAAATTCTAAAAGTAAATAAACTCGGAGCCAAACTATTTGAACAGGCAGCCGGTTTCTTGCGTATTCCAGATGCTAATGAAATCTTGGATCGGACAGCCATCCATCCTGAAAGTTACGGTTTAACGAAGAAAGTTTTGAGTAAACTCGATATTACGGATTGGAATAGCGAATCTAACGCTGAAAAATGTGCTAACGCAAATGTGGAAGTACTGGCGAAAGAGTTGGATTCGGATGTATTTACAATTGGTGATATTCTATCGGTCATTATGCAACCGTTGCGTGATTATCGTGATAGTTTCGATGGACCGCTTCTACACTCGGATATTCTCTCGCTTGAAGATCTGAAAGAAGGACTTCAATTAGAAGGTGTTGTCCGCAATGTCACTGACTTCGGCGCTTTTGTTGATATCGGACTGAAGAATGACGGTTTAGTACATATCTCTAAGATGTCAAAAGGAAAGATTTCTTCCGCAAGTGATCTCGTTTCAGTCGGCGACATCGTTCAAGTAACTGTCATCGGAATTGATCACGAACGCCATAAAGTTTCACTCAGCATGGTATAAATCGAGTTAATAAAAGTCATTCTCTGTTTAAGTTTTCAGGGAATGACTTTTTTATTCAAAATAAACTTGTTTGAAATGTGGCTATTTGAATAATCAAATCTTCAAGGGGTATTTTACGCAAATCATCTAATAAGACAGCTCCATCACTTAAATATTTCTGTGCGTATTTTTCGGGAATCAATAAAGGTATACGATTATGAATCTCTGTAAATTCACCTTCGGCTTCGCGCGTGAGGATACTAAAACAGGGGATAGGTTCATCATCATAAATACCGGCCATGTATAATTTAGTATCATTCTTACTTTTAATCAAATACTTATTTTTATGGATATCCCATTCATAAAACCCCTCGGCTTTAATGATGCAGCGGCGCTGTTGGATGTGATGTTTGAATAACGGACTGCTCAATGCGGTTTCACTACGAGTATTGATGAGAATACCCTTATCATCCCATTTTGGCAGACCCCAACGCATGATTTTAGGATGAATTCCCTCTTTGAGGATAAGAACCGGTGTTAGATTAGAAGGGCGTATTTCGCCTAACGATACCGCCTTCATCATTTCAGATGTTTCTTCTTTGTTAAATTCTTCCATCCAATCCACTATTTCTTCATTATCGCTATTTTGACTGAACAGATATCTACCGCACATAGCTTCAACCCCCTTTCTTTTCGATAAACCATCGATCTTCTTCCAAAAAAAGATAACGTTGTTGTCCTTGGAAATAGCAGGTATAACGTATGCCGCTACCGCCTGCGATATAGGAAGCAGCCCGGGTAATCTGAGTAACTCTGTCTATAGGATATTTTACACCGTTATGCCATACAATGTACAAAGGTTTGATTTGACCATCTTTCTTGTGATACGTGATCACATCGACATATTCTTTTGCGCTCATTTCTTATTCACCCTTTGAAATAACTTTCCGGAAAAATGACATGATCTTGTTTGGGATTGAACCCACTCAATAAACCATCCTGCAACATCATCAAACGCTGAACACTTTTGGCGCCATACCGCTGACGTATAACGTCTACTGTTTTTTCAAGTGCTACGGATTTGTCTCTCTTTACTTGATCCCCAAACAACGATAATTGAAAGGACTGTTCACCCCAACTGAGCTCAGAAGCCTTAACACCGATACTGCGGATGGGCAAATCAAACTTGATATTTTCATTGAACAGTCGCATGGCCGCTTCCGCAATCTCATCGCTGATATCGCTTGGAAAGCAGAGTTGGGTTTGGCGCATGCAACCTTCAAGTTCCACATCACGAATATAGACGGTCACCGTCGAACATTGCAGGCTTGCTTCACGCAGGCGTGCTGCAACACTTTCTGCAAGAATATAGCAAACGATGCGTATATCATCAAAACTACGCAGATCGCGCGGAGTGGTTGTGCTATTGCCAATCGATTTAACTGCCGGTTCACTTCCCTGAAGCGATACCAGGCTATTCTCAAGACCATTCGCGAACCGCCAAATATATTCGCCCCACTTACCTAATTTACGTACCAGGATAGCCAAATCAAATGCAGCGCAATCTCCAATCGTGTAGATTCCCAACATATTCAACTTTGTTTCGGTTGCCCGTCCAACATATAATAAATCTCCCACCGGTAACGGCCACACGATATCTTTCATGTTTTCGCGCGTGATCACTGTTGTTGCATCCGGCTTCTTATAATCAGATCCTAATTTGGCGAATATTTTATTGAAACTGACGCCGATGGAAAGTGTAAGCCCAATTTCTTCCCGAACTCGTCTACGAATCTCGTCGGCCAATTCTTGAGCACTGCCGAACAGATGCAGACTCTCTGTCATATCAACCCAAGCTTCATCGATCCCAAACGACTCGATCTGATTCGAATAGTCCGCATAAATGGCTTTAACCAACCTTGAAAAACGAAGATATAGCGAGAAATTCGGTTTGACAATGACCAATTTCGGACATTTCTGCCGAGCTTGCCAAAGAGCTTCACCTGTTTTGATATTGAATTTTTTGGCTAACTGGTTTTTGGCCAAAATGATTCCATGCCGTTTCTCCGCATCACCTCCGACAGCCATCGGTACATTGCGATACTCGGGATGGTGAAGACATTCGACAGAGGCGTAAAAGCTATTCAAATCGCAATGGAAGATCGTTCGCTCCATCTCTACCACCTCCTGCATTTATAGTTTACTTGAAAATAATTCAAGTTACAAGGCCAACTTGAATTATTTTCAATCTGATGGTAAACTAAACATGGTGATAAAATGTACCTAAAAGAGAATCTGCGTTATCTGCGTCGGCAATTCCAGTTGAGTCAGCAGGATCTGGCCGATCGCTTCGATTACAAGTCGTTTACGACTATTCAAAAATGGGAAGACGGAACGTCAAGTCCGCCTGCGGGAAAACTGCGGGAATTAGCGGATTTTTTCCATGTCTCTATGGAACAATTAATGGGGCAACCTTTGGCCGATAAGCAGGTATTGATTCCAATCTTGGGGATCGTGCGCGGCGGACCTTTGCGTTTCGCTCAAGATGAGTTCATCGGGCAAGAAGGGGTCGATCGTACCGAAGCTGCCGGCGGAGAGTATTTCTATTTGGAGGTAATCGGCGATTCAATGATCGATGCGCGCATCTTTCCACACGATCTAATTTATGTGAAGCGTCAGGCTCAAGTCGAAAACGGACAGATTGCTGTGGTGCTTGTCGGTGACGAAGCAACATTGAAACGCGTTTATTACGAAGATGAAAAAATTGTTTTGAAACCTGAAAATTCTGCCTATGAACCGATGGTATTCACAAAAGAAGAAATCGAAGATAAACCGGTCCGCATATTGGGACGAGTTATTCATAATAAAATCCGCTTTTAGCGGGAAAGAGTGAAAAGATGACAGTTGAAACATGGCTGAAACAAGTAGATATTTATTTTGAGAACGGATTGTTGTCATTTTTGGTCACTTCCGCACTCTTAGTCATATTTGCATTCGTTGTTAAAAAACTTGCGCATTACACGGTCCGATTATTGCAGAAACGACAAGCACTTTCCGAAAATATGTCTAAATTCGTGAGTCATATTTTATTGGCTTTATTGTATGTCGTTACGACGTTGTCGGTGCTGATGCAGATCGTTCCGTTTCATAATTACACGGTATCCATTTTAGCCGGTTCTGGAATTGCGGTCTTGGTTGTCGGTTTTGCGGCTCAAGAAACTTTTTCCAACATAATTGCCGGTATATTCATATCGATATTTAAACCTTTTACGATGGGTGATATTGTCACTTTAACGGAGCAGGGCATCACAGGTATTGTAGAAGATATCAATCTACGCCATACAACGATCAGAACTTATCAAAACAATCGTATGATGATTCCAAACAGTACGATGAATTCATCGATCGTCGAGAACAAAAACTACAATGATACATCCATCTACAATTATGTATATATGTTTATTCGTTATGGCAGTGACACCGAGTTAGCTCTTAAGATTCTGAATGAAGTGGCTATGAATGAACCGCTTTGTATCAAAAAAGAAAAAATTTCGACAATCGTCTATGATTTAACACTCAACGGAGCTCAATTACGTCTAGCTTTTTGGGCAGCTGATCTGGATAGTGGATTTACTGCATCGACGTTAATGAGAAGAGAGATATTAATAAAGTTTAAGGATGCTGGGATTGAATTTTCGACGGTTAAGGTCATGCAATGAACCCAAAATTCATAAATTGCATTTGTTATCTGCAATTTATCGTGTGTTGATAAAGAGGAATTCGGCGTATTGGACTGATTGCGTTTACAAAAGACTAGGTAAAAAATGAAGACTGTCCGTGGGAAGTCTTCATTTTCATAAGGTTTTAAGGTATAATTGATAGTTGAAGAACGGGGGTATTCCATGTTTCTTAAAAGAATCGAAATGCAGGGATTTAAATCCTTTGCGGATAAGGTGGTCATTACTTTTGATCACTCGGTAACCGGCATCGTCGGTCCCAACGGTTGCGGCAAAAGTAACATCACAGATGCCATCCGCTGGGTATTGGGTGAACAGTCGGTAAAAAGCCTGCGTGGTTCGTCAATGAGCGACATTATTTTTACTGGGAGTGAAAATCGCCGTAAAGTCAACTTTGCGGAAGTGACGCTGGTATTTGATAATCTCAGTCGTTCGTTTAACACTGCCTATGACGAAATTGAAATAACCCGTCGTTTGCACCGTCAAACCTCGGAAGGGGAATACTTGATCAATAAGACCCCGTGTCGATTAAAAGATATTTTAGATCTTACGATGGACAGTGGTATTGGCCGTGATTCTTTAAGTATGATTTCACAGGGAAGTATCAGTAATTTTGCTGAATCCAAACCAGCTGATCGCCGGGCAATCTTTGAAGAAGCGGCCGGTGTAGCCAAGTATAAAAAGAGAAAAACCGATTCGTTAGCCAAACTAGAAAAGACGCAAACTAATTTAGAGCGTGTCAACGATATTTACATGGAACTCCAAAAACAAGTCGTTCCATTAAAGAGAGCCGCAAAAAAAGCGGAAATCTATGCGGAAAAGAAAAAACGTCTGCAAGAAATCGAAATCGCAGTTATCACTGAATCGATTCAGAAGTTGACGACTCATCTCGACGATATCTCGCAGCAGTTTTTTGATTTGCAATCCAAAGAAGCGGTCATCGAAGCAACGATTCAAGTCAATGAGAACAGTAATTTGCTTAGTAAGACCGAATTACACCAATTAGACTTTCAAATTCATGCACATCAAGAAGAATTATTGAAACTGATCAACGAAATACAAACATTGGAAACACGTAAGATCGAAATCGATGAAAAACGTAAATATACGATGGAAGTCGGAAGTACGCAGGAGAAGACCCTTCAATTAAAACAACTATTGGATGAAGCAAAACAGGAATTTGACGATCGAACATTACGCTTACGGCATTTAGAAACTGATGTTGATTTGTTGAATCAACAGAGTATCGAACTCAACCGTAAAATCTCTGATCGTTCGCAACAGTGTGATGAAGCCAGTATGCAAATGCATCGTGTCCAGAATCGTTTGGAAGTTGTTAAAAACCTTCAAGCACGTCCTTTTATGAGTCAGTCAGGTGTTCAGGCAATCATGAATGCGCAACAAAGTCTCAGCGGTGTATGCGGAGTCGTTGCGAAAATTCTAACGCCGACAGAAGGTTATGAAGAAGCCATCAGTGTGGCACTTGGCGGGGCAATGTACAACATTGTCACGACCGATGAACAAGCGGCTCGTCAATCGATCGGATTTTTGAAAAAGAACGAATCGGGACGCGCTACATTCTTACCATTAACGGTCATGCAAGCGCGTTATGTTAACCGCGATCATGAAATCGTCTGCGAAAATACAGTAGGTTATTTAGGTGTCGGACAGGATTTTGTTCGATGTGATGCTCTATACGATAAATTGTGTTCCTCTTTATTAGGCAATGTCTTAGTCGTCGATAATTTGGAACACGGCAATAATCTTGCCGGTCTATTACGTTATAACTATAAGATCGTGACGCTTGAAGGGGATGTTATCCACCGTGGCGGTTCAATGACCGGCGGTAAACAACGAGACAGTGCTTCGCCGATGTCGATGCAGAAAGAGGCTACCGATCTTGAGGCGCAAAGTAAACTGCTCGCAAATGCATTGGATTTACATCAACAGGTTCTCCAACAATTACGTTCGCAGAAAACCGAACTGGACTCCACTTTGTTGGAGAAAAGGATCGCTGCCGCGCAATTAGAACCGGTCGTAGATGCTAAACGTGCTAAATATGAACGACTGCTCAATGATATGGATCAACTGGCACCTTCTTTTGACGGTACAGCGACATTTGAAGACGACCTTATCACTTTATTGAATAAAGCTTATTCACGTCGTGATGAGCTTAATTTGATGCTCAGGACGAAACGAGATGGACGTCTGAAACTATCACAAGACAGTGAACGTCGCGAACAACAGATTCGTCAATTACGACGTGAACTAAGCAGTATGCAGATCATCGAACGTGATGTCCAATTGGATAAGACCCGCAATGAAACGAAACTTGAAGATCAGATGAATCGCTTGGCTTCCGAATACCAGATGACCTATGAATTTGCGCTTCAACATTTAGCTGAAACGCCGATCGAAAACGCATCGGAAGAAGTTAGGTCACTGCGCAGTGAGATTGATAATCTCGGGAATATCAATATGAATGCGCCGCAGGAATTCGAAGAAATCAATACCCGTTATGAATTCCTAAAACAACAATATGATGAATTAACAGCCGGAAAAGATAAAATTTTAAGTTTGATCAACGAATTGGATGAAATAATGGTCACACAATTTAAAGATATGATGGATAAAATCAATCATGAATTGCCGGCTGTCTTCCAAGCGATGTTTGGTGGCGGAAAAGCTCGCCTGGTACTCGAAGATCCCGAAGATATCCTTAATTCGGGTGTCGATATCGATGTTCAGCCCCCCGGCAAAGCAGTTCAAAATATTCGTTTATTCTCGGGTGGCGAGAAGAGTTTAATCGCCATCAGTGTCCTGTTCGCAATATTGAAAGCACGCCATGTACCCCTGTGTATCTTTGATGAAATTGAAGCTGCACTCGATCAAGGGAATGTTGAACGATTTGCACGTTATCTAAAACAATTCAGTGCCGAGACACAATTTCTCGTCGTTACTCATCGACCGGGAACGATGGCTCAATGTGATGTTCTCTACGGTGTCACGATGCCGAAAAGTGGTGTTTCAGAGATGCTTAAAGTCCATTTATCCGAAGCGGTCACTTTGGCCGAAGAGACGGAGGTGACGATATGAGTTTCTTTAGTTCATTGAAAGATAAATTCAGTAAGAAAAAAGATGCCGATGTTTATTTAAGTGGATTCAGTAAAACAAACCAAAAGTTTGGTTCGAAATTGAAAGAATTCTTTATCGGTGCAGCACAGATCAACGAGGATTTTTATGAAGAGCTGATGGTGACATTACTGGAAAGCGATGTCGGAATCACAACGGCCAAGAATCTGATCGTTAAACTACAGAAAAAAATCAACTTTATGATGATTACCGAAACCACCGATGCGATTGAATTGTTGGTTGAAGAGATGGAAAGCTTGTTTGAATCTCTTGATAGTTCAAGTGAGTTGAACGAACAGGGGCTGAACGTCATACTGATCGTTGGTGTCAACGGTAGCGGAAAGACGACCAGTGTTGCGAAATTAGCGAAGTTTTATAAAGACCAGGGTAAATCAGTCGTTGTCGCCGCTGCCGATACCTTTAGAGCCGGAGCCATTAAACAGCTACAAGAGTGGGCCACCAGATTGGATGTTCCGTGTGTGGCGGGTAAACCGGAAGCGGATCCAAGCAGTGTTGTTGTTGATGCATGCCGCTACGCGATCGAACAACATTGTGACATACTGTTGGTGGATACTGCAGGTAGACTTCAAAATAAAGTCAACCTGATGAACGAACTATCGAAAATGAATCGTGTCATCGTTCGCGAGACAGGGCTCGACCCTCAGAAGGTATGGTTGGTACTTGATGGTACCACCGGCCAAAACGCACTCAGTCAAGCAAAATCGTTTACGGAAGCAGTCAATGTGAATGGGATTATCTGTACCAAGATGGATGGTACCGCTAAAGGCGGAATCTTATTAGCCATTGCGGATACACTCAAACTTCCGGTCGTATTTGTCGGACTCGGTGAAAAAGCCGAAGATCTAAGACCCTTCGATACTGAAAGTTATCTCTACAGTATCACGCAGGCAAGCAATTATGTTGAGTAAGACCGAACGCATGAATGCGCTTCTTGATTGGTATGATAAACTGCTGACCGAGAAACAAAAAGCAAGTGCAGCGATGTATTTCCGTGAAGATTATTCACTGGCTGAGATTGCCGAACATACCCAAAGTAGTCGCAGTGCCGTTTATGATACACTACAACGTGTTGAAAAAATTTTAGAAGACACCGAAGCTAAACTGCGCTGCATCGAGAAGTATGATCAACGCAGAATCATCTATCAGAAACTGCGAAAAATCCATTCGGAAGCAGTTGACGAATATATCAATCAACTCATTGATCTTGAGTAAAAGGAGAAAATAATGACTAAAATCATTTCAGTTAATGCAGGTAGTTCATCGCTTAAATTCCAACTCTATGAAATGCCGGCCGAAAAGGTACTTACAAGCGGTATTATCGAACGTATCGGATTTGAAGATGCCATTTTCACGATTAAGGTAGAGGGTGTGAAGAATACCAAGGTCCAACCGATACCGGATCACAGTCTGGCAGTTCAATTAGTTCTCGATGCCCTGATTACACATAAGATCGTCGGATCTTTGGATGAGATCAAAGGTGTCGGTCATCGTGTTGTACAAGGCGGCGAGTATTTCGATAAATCAACGATCGTAAACGATGAAGTAATAGAACGCGTCGAAGAAATCGCAGATATGGCACCGTTGCATAATCCGGCCGCATTAGTCGGCTACCGTGCTTTCGCAAAGGCACTACCTGATGCACGTCATGTCATGGTCTTCGATACAGCTTTCCACCAGACGATGACACCGGATATCTATATGTATCCGATTCCTTATGAATACTATGAAGAGTACAAGATCCGTCGTTACGGAGCTCATGGAACCTCCCATTTCTATGTGGCTAATCGAGTCGCTGAGTTAATGGAACGCCCAATCGGCAATCTGAACATCATCACTTGTCATTTGGGTAATGGTGCGTCGATCACAGCTGTAGAAAAAGGAATTTCGGTCAATACATCGATGGGATTCACACCTTTGGCGGGAATCATGATGGGAACACGCTCGGGTGATATTGATCCGGCGATCATTACGTACTTGATGAAGAAGACCGGTAAAACGGCGGCGCAGATCATTGATATTTTGAATAAGAAATCAGGAATGTTGGGGATCAGCGGGATTTCCAGTGATGCTCGCGATATTGAAGATGCTGTTAATGCCGGCAATGAACGTGCTATTTTAACGCGTCAAATGTATGCTAACCGGATTGCTCAGACAATCGGCAGTTATTTCGTTCAGATGGGTCATGTAGATGCAGTTGTATTTACAGCCGGTTTAGGTGAAAATGATGCCGATGTCCGTCGTGATGTGTGTATTCGTATTTCTTCTGCTCTTAAAATTGATATTGACTATGACCTGAATGCAAAATCACGGGGTAAAGATCTTAAACTATCCTTGCCTTCATCCGAAGTCGAGGTTTGGATGATCTCCACGAACGAAGAACTTGTGATTGCACGGGATACAGCCAATTTGTTAGGTTTCTGATATGCCCGAGCTTTTATTTAGTCTGATCGAAGAAGCAAAAACGATTTGCGTCTTTCGTCATCAGATCCCGGATCCTGATGCGTTGGGGAGCCAATGGGGTCTGGTGAGTTGGCTCAAAGAGAATTATCCCGATAAACATATTTATGCGCTCGGAAAGCATATCGGTGTCAAACCCGAACTTTTTGAAACACCTGATGTTGTATCGGATGAAGTGATCGAAGGATGTTTAGCGATCGTCTGTGATACAGGTAATGCAGCACGCATCGATGATCAACGCGTTTTAAGTGCTAAGACGATTGTTCAGATCGATCATCATCCGCAATCCGAACATTACGCAGCTGTCGAATGGGTCGATCCGACCAGCGCAAGTACATGTGAGATCATTGCGAAACTGTTGAAAGACAGAGTTGAATCGACGATACTCAGTGAGAAAGTTGCCCGTTATCTCTATATGGGAATTCTGACGGATACAATGAAGTTTTCTACCAATAACACAACCTATCGTTCACTTGAAATGGCTGCGTATCTGGCTAAAAGTTCGTTAGATCTTCCTTTGATCAATGAAAATCTATTTTCAATGACGATGGTCGAATACAAGTTCATCAACCATATTCGGCAACATGCAGTCATTGAACCGGATGGACTTGTCTATATCTATATCACCATTGAAATGATGAACGAACTCAATATAACGGCCAATCTTGCGAAAGAACGGATCAGTGAATTAGGGAATGTCAGAGACTTTGAGATCTGGGTGATGTTTGTTGAACATCAAGAGAATGATGTACGCTATTTTAATGGTAGTATGCGTTCTAGAAAAGTGATGATCAATGATATTGCTGCCAAGTATCACGGCGGCGGTCATAAACATGCGGCAGCCGTCAAAGGACTCGATGAAGCAACCATCCAACTATTATTAAATGATTTGCATACCAGAATCCGTGAGGGGTAACCATGAAGGTAAATGTGAATACTGTTGATTTCGGTTTCAAGCCGATGAATAAGATCAAAGGTACAGTTGTAGCTGCGCTTATAACTGTTATTATGGCCATCGCTGTTGATTATGTTTTACTACCTGCTTATAATTTACACAATATCACGATGTATTTCTATTTAGCCTTTTATCTGTTCGCTTTTAATAGTATGGTCTATATTTTCACTCAACGAAAAAATAAACTTTCACCGGTTCTCTGGACAGGGGTCGTTGGATTGATTGCGTTTGTTGTGGTGATGTCAGTTCTCGGAAGTGAATTTCTGAATGCGGAACGTTTCCGTACACAGATCAAATTGACCGAACAAAGTGATTTCTCTGCTAACTTCGATGTGATCTCGTTGAGTGATATTCCAATTGTCGATAAAGAAACTGCAGCTCGACTCGGCGATAAACAAATCGGTAAAGTACAGGGATTGGGTAGTCAGTTCGATATCAATCAGGATTATACGCTGATCAGCGCAGAAAATCATATTTATCGTGTTTCTGCACTAGAATATCAAAGTATCTTTAAATGGTTTCAGAATCGTTCAAGCGGCGTTCCGGGTTTCGTTCAAGTCAATGTTCGTGATTCCAGTGATGTTAAATTAGTTCAATTGAACAAAGGAATGGTCTATGTTCCGTCGGCTTTCTTTGATCAAGATCTGTTACGTCATGTGAGATTTAAATATCGTACAGATATCCTCAGTGATTTCTCATTTGAACTTGATGATAACGGACAACCTTATTATGTTATTTCGATCATTGAACCTAAAATCGGATTCTTCAGCGGCTACGATGCCGTTGGTGTTATCGTTGTCAATCCGATCACCGGGGAGATGAATAAATATGGTTTGGATAATATTCCTGTTTGGGTCGATCGTGTGCAACCGGCCGAAATTGCTTGGGCACAGATCGATAATTGGGGTTATTACATCCATGGTTGGCTGAATACGATCTTTGGTCAAAAAGATATGCTTCAAACCACCAGTGGCTACAATTATGTATCTATCAATAATAGTACATATGTCTTTTCCGGCATGACTTCAGTCGGTGCAGACAGTTCGATTGTCGGATTTTCGCTGATCAATCTACGTACCAAAGCAGCCGAGTTCTACAAGATCGGCGGTGCTGACGAAACGTCGGCCATGAGTTCCGCAGAAGGTCAAGTTCAACATTTAGGATATAAAGCAACTTTCCCAATCTTATTAAATGTGGAAGGACAAGCCAGTTACTTTATGTCGCTTAAGGATCAAGAAGGGTTGATCAAAATGTATTCTTTCGTGGATGTTTCCGATTATTCGGTTGTCGGCTTCGGCAATACGGTCATCGAAGCA
>JBBRCP010000054.1:0-12720 GCA_038204785.1 Erysipelotrichales bacterium | reverse complement strand
AAGGACGGTTATCACCCATCAGCCAAACTTCGTCATCCCCTAAGATGACTGGACCGAAACTATTGGTAAATATACCGTTGAAATACCCTTTCACACTATTCATATAGATATCACTTAAGAATGGTTGGCTGATTGCCTTGTGATCGATGTAGAGTGTATCGTTTTTGAACTCGACGATCTCGCCCGGTAGACCGATGACTCGTTTTACCAGGTATTCTTTGAGCTCATCCACATAAACAATGACGACATCAAAACGTTTAGCACCGAAAACTTTGTAACTCAAAATGTTTGAGAAGCCAATCTCTTTATCTTTTAAACTCGGATACATTGAAGAACCGTTGACACGGATCGGTTTAACAACAAAGTTTGTCAGTAACAAGACAAAAACAATACTGAGGGCTAAACTCTTCATAAATTCTTTAATACCGAATTTCTCAGGTACTTCTGTGTCGTTATCTTTCTTTTTCATGGTACTCTCCCAAATAGAATAAAAGCCGGAAGTTTTTCCGGCCCTTATTAACTTAACGAATTTCGGTAAGACGAGATGCTTTACCTGAACGTCCACGCAGATAGAAGAGTTTCGCTCTGCGAACCTTACCGCGACGTACAACAGTAATACTGTCGATGACTGGTGAATTCACTGGGAAAGTTCTTTCAACTCCGATTTGCGATGACATTTTGCGTACCGTGAAGGTTTCTCCGATGCCTCTGCCGTGACGGGCAATGACTAATCCTTCGAATGCCTGGATTCTTGACTTTTCGCCTTCTTTGATACGTACGTCTACACGTACAGTATAACCGGGACGGAAGTCAGGAAGATCGGTACGAATTTGAGACTTGGTGATTTCTTGTACTAAGTTCAATTTCATGTTCATACTCCTTTATTTAAATGTACAGTTCTTATTAAACGTGTAACAGCGGAACTGACTTGCCATAGGCTCATATACTTTAACATAGTCGGCCGTTGAATTCAAGCCTTTTTGGCTTCCTCAAGTACGACTTCAGACAACATGATCGCTTCTTCTTTCGTTAGCGGGCGACCTTTAAATAAGTCTGGTCGAACTCGCCACGTTTTTCGGAGTGACTCCTTCAAGCGCCATTTACGAATCTTTTCATGATGACCCGAAAGTAAGACATCCGGTACTTCCATTTCTTCAATCAATGTCGGATGAGTGTATTGCGGGTATTCCAACAGATCATTCTCAAAGGATTCATCCAAATGCGATTGTTCCGTGATAACCCCGTCCACCAATCGAACGACGGCATCTGTGATGACCATAGAAGCCAATTCGCCGCCTGTCAGCACGTAATCACCGATTGACATCTCTTCATCAATCAAACTTAGTACGCGCTCGTCAAAGCCTTCATAATGACCGCAGATGAGGATTAAGTGCTTATACGCGAGTAATCGACGAGCTGTTTTCTGTTTGAATGTCGTTCCGGCCGGACTCATCAAGATCACATGACTTTCAGCGGTGCGTACACTTTTCAATGCATCGGCCACCGGTTGAAACATCAATACCAATCCTTGACCGCCACCGAACGGATAATCATCCACACGATTATGTTTATTGAGGGTGAATGATCGCATATCAATAACTTCAATCTCGACGAGTTCTTTCAAACGTGCTTTTTTGATGATGGATGTGTTTAAAAATCCCTCAAACATTGTATCAAATAAGGTCAGGATCGTAACTTTCATCACATACCCTCCATCATTTTAATAATGACTTTTCGGGTCTTTTTATCAACATCAATAACAAATACCGGTACATACGGAACTAAGATTGTTTTCTCGGGACCAACGATTCTAAGAACATCGTTAGCTCCTGTCTCCATGACTTCGGTGATCGTACCGATGGTATTGCCATCAACATCGCTTACTTCCATTCCAATCAACTGAAACCGATAGACTTCTTGATCATCCAATGCCTCAATGAGTGTGCTATCAACACTTAGATAACACCCATGAAACGGTTCAACTGATGTCAGATCCGGATAATCAACGAATTTTAATAACGCGTGATGCTGATGATATCGAAGATTTTCTATTTTAAGAATCAAGGGATGGGTTCCACTTTGAAGCGTCAACTCATTGCCGACTTTAAAACGTTCATCGGGAAAATCAGTTAATATTTTAACCTTGACTTCACCCTTAATACCGAAACCGCGGACGATTTGACCCACATTTATTTTTTCCATAGTACCTTTTCCTCTCAAAAAAAGGATGCAAATGCATCCTAGTACGATTCAAACTTTATCGTGATGCGTTTGTCTTCCAACCGGGATGCAACTGACATCATATTGCGGATAGCAGAAGCCATTTGTCCTTGACGGCCGATCAAACGTGCGATGTCTTCGCTTTTAGCGTAAACATGCAATAAGATTTCTTTATCATCCAAACTCGGCATAACCTTCACACTTAGACTGGCCACATCTTCAACCATCGGTGTGACTAAATCAGTGAGTACCTGTTCGATTGAAGACATAACTACTTAGCGTTCTTTTCGTCGTGGAACTTTTTGATGATTCCGGCTTGTGAGAACAGATTACGAACGGTATCAGACGGTTGTGCACCGTTGTTCAACCATTTCATTGCGATTTCTTCATTGATTTTTACTTCAGCCGGCTTTGTGGTCGGGTTGTAATAACCGATTGCTTCGATGAAACGACCATCACGCGGGAAACGGGAATCAGCGGCAACGATACGATAGAACGGATCCTTCTTAGCACCCATTCTTTTTAAACGAATTTTTACTGCCATAACTACACCTCCTTGTTTTTTACTTTCAAATTATATCATAGGATCTCAGTCTGTCAAGGTATTTTACTTAACACCTTATAGTCGTCTATTTCTTCTTGGGATTGAACAACTTATTACCACCCTGCGACATTCTAGACAACAAGCGCATCTGTTCTTTGGTTTTTTCAAACTGATTCACCAATCGGTTGACTTCCGTCACATTACATCCGCTTCCGGCGGCAATGCGTGCTTTGCGTGAAGCGCGCAGTAAAGACGGATTTTCACGCTCTTCTTTGGTCATACTGTGGATGATCGCTTTACTGCGTTTGATCCCTGATTCGGTATCTTCGTCATTCATTTGATTCGCCATTTGAGAGATGCCGGGAATCATCTTCATTAAATTCTTAAGTGATCCCATTTTACTAAGTTGATCGAATTGGTCAAGCATATCATTGAAGGTAAACTGTCCACCCATAATGCGTTCGGCACTCTTGGCAGAAGCTTCCAGATCCATTTTTTCTTCAGCTCTCTCAACCAGCGACATCAGATCGCCCATTCCTAAAAGTCGATTTGCCATCCGATCTGGATAAAAAATATCACAATCATCGATCTTTTCACCGGTACCGACGAATTTGACCGGAACCTGAGTGACGGCTCGAACGGATAGAACTCCGCCGCCGCGTGCATCACCGTCAAATTTTGTAACAACTAAGCCACTCACACTTAACAGATCGTGAAATGATTTCGCAACGTTAAGAATATCTTGACCGGTCATTGCATCGACAGTCAGCAGGATTTCATTTGGATGTGCTAATAATTTGATTTGATGAAGTTCTTCCATCATCTCTTCATCGATATGAAGGCGGCCGGCGGTATCGATGATGATCGTATCGAAGTTACCTTCTTTTGCGAATTGAAGCCCATTGCGAACCACGTCTATGGCACTTGTTTTAGATCGATCGGAATAGACTTCGATACCGATCGATTTACCTAATGTTTCCAACTGTTCGATGGCTGCAGGTCTGACTAAGTCGGCCGCGATCAGTAAAGGATGACGTTGTTGGCGATTTTTTGCCAAATTAGCGATCTTGGCAGCACTTGTCGTTTTACCTGTACCTTGAAGTCCGACCAACATTAAAACAGCGACACCTTTTTCCGGATAAACGATCGAAGTTGAATCACCGCCTAATAACTGAACCAATTCATCGTATACGATTTTAACGACCGTCTCCGAAGGATTCAATGAGGCTAGAATATTCTGTCCGATCGCTTTTTTTTGAATTTCGGCGAGCAGATCCTTAACCACTGAATAGTTAACATCTGCTTCCAAAAGTGCCATGCGCACTTCTTTCAGCATATCTTCCATATTTTTGTCGGTTAGTTTGTTGTTTTTGGTAATATGTCTAAAAGCATGCGTCAGACGCTCTGATAAATTATCAAATGCCATGGAAATTTCCTCCTATCATAAATAGTCCGATCGTTTTTCACGCTCGGAAATGATCAGTGTGACGGTATCATTGACAGCTGTATCAAGTAAATTCAGATAGTCTACTTTATTCTCTTCCATCTGCACCCAATCATGCTTCGGTTTAGTGACCGGATTTGTGACTGTGAAAATTGTACAACAATCTTCATACGGTTGGATCGATGTCTCATATGTTTTGATTTTATTGGCCAGATCGATAATCTCTAATTTATCATAAGAAACAACAGGTCGCAAGACGAGCATTGAGATAACTTCTCCGATGACTTGCATACTTTGTAGGGTCTGACTAGCCACCTGGCCCATACTTTCGCCATTGGAAATTGCCAAACAATTATTTTTCTGCGCGATACGCTCAGCAATCCGATACATCATCCGACGCATAAGAGTGATTGCGTAAGATGGATTGGCTTTCTGATAAATCTCCATTTGAAGGGCTGTAAACGGAACAACATGGACTTTGATTCGACCTTGATAGGCACTCAGAATCTCAGCTAACTGAATCACTTTCTGTTGTGCTTGTTGAGATGTATACGGCGGTGCGGCAAAATGGATACATTCAATTTCGGCACCGCGTTTCATGGTTAAATACGCAGCAACAGGTGAATCGATTCCCCCTGACAACATCACCATCATTTTACCGGCAACGCCAACCGGATAGCCTTGCGCTCCCGGATAACTTTTTGTCATAATGTAGGATTTATCACTTTGAATCTCTACTTTAACTCTGATTTCGGGATTATGAACATCCACTTTATGTTGCGTCTGTTCAAGTATCTCGGTTGCGACAGCACGATTCACATCATCCGACATAAACGGATAGTTTTTATCCGCCCGTCGAGTCTCAACTTTAAATGTGCTTGCTGTTTCGTTTTTCATAAGCGAAACCGCAGCGTGGGTGATCTCCGTTAAATCAAGTGAACATCGGATCGCAACCGAATAACTGCTGATTCCGAAAACGGTAGCTAGTCGAAGCACGATTTCATCTTCACTGACTCCATTGAGGTGAATAATGATACGCGAATAAGTCTTTTGAATTTTGATGCCTTTGATATCGATCAATCGATAGTGGATCTGATCGGCTAAGTATTTAACGAAATCTTTGCGATTTTTTCCTTTCGTCGATAATTCTCCATAACGGACGACAATGTATTCAGCGTTGAAATTTTCCATAGTGTTGTAACCCTTTCTTGATGATACTACATGTAATATCGAGTTCTTCTTTTGTGGTCGACGAACTGAGGCCGATTCGAATCGTGCTATTCAAACGTGTACCGTTAACTCCCATCGCCGCTAAAACGTGGGAAGGATTCGTAGATTTTGTGGCACACGTACTTTGGGCCGAAACATAGATTCCATTCACATTTAATAAATTCATCATGACTTCGGAAGTAACGCTCATACATGAGAAATTGACGATATAAGGCGATACATTTTCAACCGGACTATTGATAACGATTCCTTCGATCGCCCTCAGTGATGTCCTGAGATACTGATTGAGGTCAACCACATAATCATGTTTTTTCGCTTGATTATCAAGTGCTAAACGCATTGTTTTAGCGACTAGAATTTCACTGATCGCATTTGAAGTTCCGCCACGGTATCCCATTTCTTGCTGACCCCCGGTAATTAATGGTGTCATCAAGACATGACGTCTTCTAAACAAGATACCGCTGCCTTTAAGACCGTTGATCTTGTGCATGGAAAAACTGGCACAATCGATTCCTACTAAATCAAATTCAATCTTCCCTAAAGCTTGAACACAATCAACATGAAAATAAGCTCTGGAATTCTTTTTGACGACGTCCGAAATCGCTTTGATCGGCATGATCGTACCCACTTCATTGTTGACATACATGACCGATACCAAGGTAGTATCCGGCCGCAGTGCATTTAACACATCCGTTGCGCTAACTCTACCTTCGTTATCTACATCCAGATATGTCACTTCAAACCCAAAAAGATGTTCCAATTGCTCAAATGAAGCTAAAACACTCGAGTGTTCCACTTTCGTGGTGATCAAGTGTTTTCCTTTAGCTGTATTGGCAAAAGCAATTCCTTTGATAATTGTATTGTTCGCTTCGGTAGCACCCGAAGTGAAAATGATTTCATTGAGTTCTATATGGAAGATATCAGCGATTGACTGGCGACTCCGATTGATCATGAACTGGATATCAGTCCCTGCTGTGTGAAGTGCATCACTGTTGGCGTAATAAATAGGGTACAGGTCAAACAATGTTTTCTGAACTTCCTGATGGACTGGAGAACTACTGACGTTATCGAGATAAATCGTTTTAGACATTGGCACTTTGCGAATTCTCCTTGATTAGCTTCTCATAAGATACAGGGTGAACTTTTTCGATCGCTGCGATTGCAATTTTGATTGCTTGAGTGTAATCGCCGTTATGGAAACAAAGTTCTGCACGTGTCAGTTGATTATCCATTTCAGGATTAGATGAACGATATTTATTCGCAAAGACGATCGCATTCTCGACCATATCGACTGTACCTACAATGTTGTTGACATTGTTATAGAGTTTATAAATATGATCGATCGCATCCGTCAATGTCGCATTCAATAAATTAACATCCAAGGGTGTATCATTCAATAATGTACCAATACTATTTATGTACTGATAAGATTTTCGCATATCCCCTTCGTAACCATCGGAAATCGATGGAAGATTGTGTTTACGGATTTTTACTTGTATCTCATTCATGATCAAATGCAACTTAAGCAATTGTTTTTTCGCTCGTTCTTCATCACCGCGAGCTGCATTCAAACGATTTAAGGCACTCTGCAGATCAACCGCCAGATTACCAACATCCTGTTGTGATTCTTTAACAGAAATCAACAAGGTCGTTGCCGGTATAGAACGTTCGGTAATCATCTTGTGAAGACGTGCTTGCGTTTCATTAAAAACAGCTAGTTTCTCTGTTGCAGAAACCAGTAACCCTTTCAAATCCTCCCAACCAAATCTGACGGATGCTTTCTCATGAGATTGTTTTAATATCTCATACATATCACTGCACTCCTGAATATTCTTAGTTAGTACCTTCGAAGCAGAATCGACTTCATCAAACGCCTTATCTTCACGATCCAACTGCGTCATCAACTGTTCAAGACGTTTTTGGTTTTCATGCAAGTGATCGGAAACATTAATAATAGCAGCCCGCCGTAGATTGGTTAAATCCTCTTTTGAAGTATCTGAAACCATTTCAAGATTCTTACTTACTTCCAAATGCTGAAGATAAACACCCTTCTGTTTCAACCGGTTATATAATTGCGAAACCTCTTCCATCTGTTTGGGAATAACTCCCTTCGCCAACGTGATCAGTTCCGGTAGTTGCTCAACTAATACTTTATTTTCATCAAGCGCTAAAGCGATTTCTTCCATTTTTTCTTTGGCTTTACCAAATTCAGAAGCATACATCCATTCTTCAAAAGCTGTAAATCCTTTTTCAATTTCAGTCAATTTCTGATTCAATACTTCTTCAGCTAATTGAAGTTGCGAACCACGCGTCAGAATTGCTTGTTTCAACGTTCTGAAATTCTCTTTTAACTCCGTGATTTGTGTACGTTGTTGCGCTTCTTCTTCCAAGACCAAATCAAGAGCATTTTCAAGTGCAGCAACCTGTGATTCACCACGTTCGATCATTGAACTTAGATCGGATAAGTTGAGTTTAGCGTTCTTTATTTTCCCCATCAAAATTAGATCTTCGGTTTCAGCAAGCAGTTGTGCAATCTGTTTAAGGTTATTTTGAACTTGATCAAAAGCACTTTTAGAATTATTAACTTGATCATTCACTTCTTTATTGACACGAGCCAAAGCAACGGCTTTATTCAATTTAAAAGGTAAAGGAACACTTCTCACACTATTATATTTAATTTCCAGATCTTTAAGTTTACGCTTCATACGAGTGACACGGAAACGGCGCATAATTAACGACAGTACAGCTATTCCAAGCAGTACGGCTAAAGAAATCAGCGTCTCTTTTCGTGATAGTAAATCAAGTATCGTTTGTAAGTTCATGTTGACCACCTCATCGGGTTTATTGTATCATAATTTTGCTATATCAGAGTGATAACTTTCCCTTGTGTATGACTAATTGATTCTAAAATTGACATTACACAGCTTATCTGATAAACTTAGTGAGCATCAAATGTGGCAGCATGCAAAGTCACACAAACCGCGTTAATCACACTCTCTGGAGTAGAGTAACTTAGCTGCAATAAGCGAAATACGAAGATTAACACACTGTATGAAAATTTGCACCTGTTGTTTGGGCCAAAAACACAAGGAGGATTACTATTATGGCACGTATTAACGGACCTGTTTGGAAGGTCTCCCGCCGTCTTGCTTTCTCAGTATTGGAAACCGGCGAAGAACTTCAAAAACGTCAGACGCCCCCGGGGCAACACGGCGCTAGCCGTCGTTCAAAACTCTCCAACTATGGATTGCAATTGCGCGAAAAACAAAGAATCAGATTTATGTATGAAGTCAACGAACGTCAATTCTACAACACTTTCATCAAGGCATCCAAGATGAAAGGCGTTAAAGGACACAATTTCTTGTTCTTACTGGAATCACGTCTTGATAACGTCGTTTACCGTATGGGTCTCGGCAGAACACGCCGTGCAGCTCGTCAGTTGGTAAATCATGGTCACATCTTGGTTGATGGAAAAAAAGTTGATATCCCATCATTCATCATGAAACCGGGTCAAACCATTGAAGTCAAAGAAACTTCAAGAAACATGCCTTCGATCGCCGATGCGATGGAAGCAACAGTAAGCACACAAGCTTATGTTACTTTCGACAAAGAAGCTAAAAAAGGTGTTTACTTACGCTTACCGGAACGTAACGAATTGAATGCCGAGATCAATGAATCATTGGTCGTCGAATTCTACAACCGTTAATCCTACTAAGAGTTAACCAGAACGCGCATCGCTAAGATGTGCGTTTTCTTTTCAATCAAGTAATTATAACTAAATAAAACAACGCAGATCATCTATCGATGTGCGTTGTTTTTAGTGATTCAAGTTCAGTTTCGCTTAAAGGACGGTAGTCGCCGACTTTCAGATTAGGATCTAAGTATAATGGTCCCATCGATATTCGTTTCAATTCAAGCACTTCGTTTTCACATGCGATCATCATCCGTTTAACTTGATGATATTTACCTTCCATGATCGTTAGTTTCAGATGGGTTGAATCAATGATCTCGATTTTAGCTGGTTTACATACATAAGGACCATCAATTTCAATCCCACTCATAATCGCCTCGATCCATTTCACATCGAATTCTTTCACTAACGTGACCTCATATACTTTATCAACATGATGTTTAGGTGATAATAGATGATGTGCCAAATGACCGTCATTGGTGATCAGCAACAATCCTTCCGTATCTAAATCAAGTCGACCGACCGGGAAAACATCACGAGAGACGAACTCATCAAAACAGCTCAATACCGTCGGATACACATTATCGACAACAGCACTGACGACACCCTTCGGTTTATTCAACATCCAATATTGGAATTGCGTATAGCTCAGTGTATCATTTTCGACAATGATTTCATCCTCTTCCGGATTAACATGAAGATCATCATCACGAACCGTTTCACCATTGACACTGACCGTTTTGCGGCGTATCAACAATTTAACATCTTTTCGTGATCCATATCCTAAGTGAGCCAATAATTTATCAAGGCGCATTGTTTTCATCGTTTAAACCTCTTTTTCAGTGAGTCTGCCGAAACTTGAAACAATACCTGTGGAAGTTGCATATACCAAGTTGTGATCAAATAAGCAGCCACACCAAGTATTCCGTAAACACTCAATTCCGCAAAAGCCAATAATCGATGTTCGCCGATCACGTTCAATCCAATCAGTTTTAATAGCACGAAAACAACTTCCATGGATACTAAACCGACAGAAATCAAGATTAATCTACGTAACGTCAATGAAAATTTCACTTTATAATTTTTGGAGATCAAGTAAAGGTCAGCCGCAATGATAAAAATGGAAGTTAAAACACTCGAAGTGATCGCTCCGCTATACCCCGTCCAAAGGATCAAAGGTACCATCGTAACGGCTTTGATCAGTGCCCCGATCAAAAGGATTATGATCGTTGATTTGCGTAAGCGCAAAACCATCATTAAAGCTCCTGCTACCGGTGCCACCGTTCCAACGACCGCCAGTAAACTGCTCCAAGCCAATACATTTCCGCCCAGTTGCCAGTTCGCACTTCCATACATTACATAATAGATTTCACCGCTGATCGCAAAAAGAAAGAAACATAGCGGTAGACCGACATACAAGACTGTATCAAGCGCATCTACCACATATTTGCGCATCAGTTTCATATCCCCTCTTTCGATGGCCGCTGTGATGTAAGGAATAACGGCGATTGAAAATCCGGGAGCCAAAACCTGAGGAATGGATGTTAGTTTGTTGCAGGTAAACATAATAAGTGAATAAAGAAGGTCGGCATGGGCAACGGTACTGCCGCTCCAAATCATTGCGTGATTAAACAAAAGCAGATTAACGATATTCATGCTGTTTCCCAAAATAACCGTGATCATGTAGGGAATCGCAAAATAGAAAAGCTCATTAACAACTTCACGCGTATCTTTGGCCGGTGTTTCTTGATTGGCAGCGCGTGCTTTGATTGCCGGATAATGTTTCCGATCCACGAAAACAAAATAACCAATCGAAATCAATGCGGATGCTGCAGCAGATGCTACCGCAAAGTAGACTGCCCAAATGGCATCTTTATTAAGCACATATACAGCCAAGAATCCCATTCCCAACAGAAATGCGATACGTGATAGTTGTTCAAGTATTTGCGAGAAAGCATAGATTTTGAGTTCTTTAAGTCCTTGATAAAAACCTCTGAAACTACTCAGAAACGGAACTGCGAAAACAGCGAGCGATATGATGATCAAGACATTTCTTGTGCGCAATACTTCAACTGAATCAATCGCTCCTGCCACCGTAAACTGAGCGATTGGAAGCGCAAAGATGATCAGCAGTGCCATTGCGATAAAACCAGATACCAGTAAAATAGCAGTAGATAATTTACGAATAAGTACCACTGTCTTGTAGTCGTCCTTAACGGTGTATTTTGCGACAAGCGCCGCAATCGCGAATGGAAGACCGGCGATTGATATATTCAATATGGTATCGTAGATAGAATAAGCTCTGGCATAATAGGTTAAATTGGCTTCCGTAGCCATCGCCGCAAACGGTACAACATAAATAATACCCAGTGCTTTTGATAAAAATATGCCGGCGGAACTGGTCAGCCCTCCGGCAATTAATGATTGCTTTCTTCTATCTGTCATAATGCCCTCCGAAAGGAAATTCTTTATCCGTTAACTTGTTGATTGAAATTCAAATTGAATGTAAAAAATTCACGAAATTGAGTTACTTTAGTATAGTCTTTCCAAACGACCAATACTTTCAGACTGACATTCGGTGTAGCTACGATAGCATTGAGATTAAAACCCTTTACATAACCTTCAACCATGTTAACTTGGTAGGGAACCAAATCGTATTCAATGTCATCAAATACACCTACTGTCGGCATCATCGACTTGGATATTTCAAGCGTTTGATTGTTTTCAATTACCATGATTTGTACATCATACATGGCGATACGCGGTCCATCCACATAGACATCATAACGATATTGCGTCTCGGATAATTTACTGATCACACTTGAAATATCAAAATGATCAGAGCCTGCTTGAAATGCATCGTTATTAAGAATCGATGTATAATACGCGTTGTAACGCTGAAGTTTTGTATTGTAGACAGAGCTTGAATTTGAACACCCGGTCAGTAATAAAATCATCAGTAAGAAGACAATGATTTTTTTCATGTAGCCACCTCGTTCGTATTATACCACACACCTTTTAAGATTCACAATTCCGAATATGCTTGTTATAATGAAGACGAGGTGAAATGATGACTTCCAAACAAAGATTCGGTTTATTTTTGATTATTATCGGTACTCTTTTCGCAGCGACTCAACTCTTCCCAAGCTTTGAAGAGCTTCTTCAAAAGTTGATTGCATGGCCATTGCTACTGATTCTCGTAGGGTTATATCTACTATTTTCCAAAAAAAACCGGAATTAACCGGTTCTTTTTTTTCTTATTTTGCTCTTTTACTCTTGGCTCGAACAAACTCAGCTGCTTCTTTTGGCAGAACTAACGTGACGCCGTTTAATCCGACAATATCGACATAACGTTTACTTTTATCTTTGAACGAACGTATCGTTTTATAACGCATCACATCCGTTCCATACAGAAATTCACGATGATTAAAATAAACTCTGTACATTGTGTAAGTGTTAAATAATTCCCCACCTAATAAAAAGGCAAAGGTAACGACAAGGCCGAGTTTTGTCCAGATTGTCTCGTTCATCACGATGATCATAATGCCGATCAATACGACCAGACCGGCATAAATATAGAATCGTTTACCG
>JBBRCP010000053.1:0-12864 GCA_038204785.1 Erysipelotrichales bacterium | reverse complement strand
GCCGTTATCACTCGTTATCACAATCGTTATGACACTCGGATTAAGTGTGGATGTTGCTGTGACGTTAAATCGATTGATTACGTTGAATAAACTACTCAGTGAAATCGAACGTTACATGTCGATGTTGAATGAAGGATTTGGGAATAAAATGGATCTGCTTCAAAGTAAAAGCGAATCGGTTGCAGTTGATCTAAGGAAAAGATTGGTTCGTCAGGGGAAACAATATCGACGCCTATTGGTTGCATTTCCGGATGCGGTCCATACGCGTTCATCTTCTGCATTAAGTGAATTAAAAAAGTTTATCAATGAAAGAACGGAAAAATAACATGAAAAAAATTATGATCGCACTCATATTATTAGTATTGCTTACCGGCTGTAATCAACAAATCATCGATACAACATGGAAATACGATAAAGCCTACATCAATGTGGGGGATACAACAATCGTCTGTGCTATCTCTTCATGGAAGGATTACAAAAACAGTGATATGATTCAAGTCAAATGTAAAGACGGTCGTTCATTCTTGGGTCACAGTTCGGCAATCATCTTGCAAAGCGGTGAATAATTGATTACTAAAAGTGGAAAGCAAGCACTTCAACGAGAGCTTGTTTTCGATGAACGAATATTGAAGGTTGAAATCGTTCTCGAAAACCGTAAAACAGCGGTCGCCCGTATGTCTAATGGGAAAATCATTCTCAAAGCACCAAGTCAAGCTGATCCGCAGCAATTGCTGAATTGGCTTGCGGGCAAGCATCAGTGGATTCAAAAACAAGTAAATCGAGAAGAACTTCATAAAATTAATGATAATGAGATTTGGATCTTAGGACAAAAGAAATCCGTTCAAATCGTACATACAAAAGGCACCCTCAGTTGTGTCACAAGCGAGGGTTCTTCATTGATCGTTAATGTGAAAGGTAACTCAAATGTTTCACAAGTGATGGAGAAATATCTCCGTTATGAGGCAGAAACGGTTTTGAATCAAATACTCAAACAATGTTATGAGATCACCGGACTTCGACCGGATGAACTGCGCATTAAAAAGATGAAGCGTAGTTGGGGCCGTTGTAGTAGTACACGTATCATTACGTTAAACACGAACTTGATCCATTGCACGCCGGAATTCATTCATTATGTCTGTATCCATGAATTGATGCATTTAAAAGTAATGAATCATTCTAAAAAGTTTTGGGATCTGGTTGAGAAATATGAGTCCGAGTATAAGAGAATTCGAAAATCAGGTTCTTTATTACCCATGTAAAAGACTGTGCCGATTAGGACACAGTCTTATTTTTGAGTAACAAGCTTTCAATAAAACTTACTTCAGGATCAATATAGATTGTTTTATGGGAACCAAGTGAAACAAATCCTGGTTTAGCTCCCGGTATTTTTTTAACGTTAGCAATTGGACAATAGTTGATGGGTACACTGGAACCGTTACGAGCCTGTGAGTAATAAGCAGCGAGTTGTGCAGCCGTACGTAATGTTGACTCATCCGGAGCATCGGTTTCAATGATCACATGGGCACCATGATAATCCTTTGCGTGTAGCCATGTATCTTTTTTCTTCGCTAATTTAAAGGTGATGAAATCGTTCTGTAAGTTATTCTTACCAAGATGGATTCGTATCCCATTGTCCAGAATGAAACTCAGGTATTGTGGAGTTTGTTTTTTACGTTTACGTACTTTACTGAGAGTTGCTTTTAACAGCCCGCTATCAGCTAGTTCCTGGCGTATCTCGATCGCATCGGGGACACTCGCAAGTGATAATTGTTCTTGTATTCCTTGGAAATAAGCTAGTTCATTTTCACAAAGCTCAATTTGATTGAGGATATGAACCTGACCTTTTTTACCTTTTTGATATTTCTGGAAGTACTTTTTCGCATTTGTTTTTCCATCAGATTTAGAATCAAGCGGTATTTTAACGATTCCGCTACCGTCAAAAGCCTCCACTGACAGTTCAGTTGAACCTTTAGGAGTTTTGAGTCCATAGGCATATAATAACTCACCAAAGACGCGCCACTTATCGCAATCCATGGCATCATCCATCGCTTCTTTCAATTTAGGAAGTTTACTTGTGTATTTTTTGATCTCACGCTGCACAAACTTAAGCAAGTCACCTGTATGAGCACGAATTCGTTCTTTTTCTTCTTTTTGAAAGTAGATCTCATCGAGGCCCTTCATCAGTTCAAACGCAATCGCGGGTATTTCTAAATGGGTGAGTGGCAAGCAATGGAAGTGCGTTTCCTTTTCATCGGTGCTAAGATAGAGACAGTGAGAAGAAGCAATGATGTTCATGACTTCTGAGAACGTTTGACCGTTCATGATGCGATACTGCATTTCTCTGGCGAGTAGCGGAGAAAACCCATGAAATTGTGTAGTTAGTGATTGATTCAGATCGGGCTTACTATTCAAGAAGGGATTGAGTTTTTCTTGAATCTCAGGTAAAACGAAAACAGCCCCGGGTTGGATTGTACGTTTTGTATTCTCAAATGGAGGAATACGTTTCAATGCATCCATGATTCTTCCGTCCGCCCCAACTAAAATCAAATTGGCATATTTACCCATAAGTTCAATATATAAGGTAGAAATGTGATTATCCCCGAGATCGTCACGTAAATTGATCGTAACTTCAACCAAACGGTCAAGACCGACTTGTTTCATGGCTGTGATCCATCCGCCTTCACAGTGTTTACGTAATAACATCGTAAAATTACTGGGTTCTTCAGGTGTGGTGTAGGTACGATCTGAAAATTGAAGTCGGTTATAAACGCTATGGCACGAAATCAATAAATTCTTTTTCTCTTTTGCGGATCGTAGTTGAAAAAGCAACTCGTTTTCGGAGATGTTATAGATTTTATGAATTCGTGTAGGAAGCATTTCCTGCATGGAATCAACGATTCGATTAAGTAATAGTCCATCTAAGGCCATGTTTGATCACTTCTTTCGCTTTTTATTATATCATATTTGACATTCCAAGTTTGTGTATGTATCATTAACTACAAGAGGGACGGTGGTAGTATGAAAAAAGGATTACTGATTATTTTAAGCGGACCCAGTGGTGTAGGAAAAGGCACAGTTCGTGATCAATTTATCGAAAATCCGGAGTTGAATATTGCTTATTCAGTGTCCATGACCACAAGAACAAAACGAGTCGGCGAACGCGACGGCATCGATTATTTCTTTGTTACACGTGAACGCTTTGAAAAAGCAATAAAAAAAGGTGAACTGCTGGAATATGCCGAGTTTGTTGGCAATTATTACGGAACACCGGTGAATCATGTCGAGAATCTGCGAAAAGAAGGCAAAAATGTACTGTTGGAAATCGAGGTTCAAGGAGCTGTACAGGTCAAAGAAAAGTGCCCTGAAGCTTTGACAATCTTTATCGTTCCGCCGAGTATGGAAGAGTTAGAAAGCAGAATTCGCGGTCGTCGCAGTGAACCTGAAGAAATCGTTCAGCAACGTCTCAGCAAAGCTTCTAAAGAGATGGAACTCATCGGTCAGTATAAATTTGTTGTGTGTAATGAAGACCCGAAACTGGCTGCCGCCATCATTTCATTGATTATTAAGAGACATATGGAATAAGCTCAGAGATGAGCTTTTTTTTTCGAAAAAACGATGAAATGTTGTATAATGGACACAAACGGAGAACAAAATGAAACTGGCAAATGTATGGATCGAACACCGAACACTGAAACTGAATCAGACCTTTACCTATCGAGCTGATTCGTTTTTACTTGAGCGGGGTGTGCGTGTTCGTGTCAATTTCAACAATACTTCCTGTATCGCTTTTGTTCAGAGTGTTATAGAGACAGATGAGACAACTCAAGAATACACGGATCGTACCGGATATGCCTTAAAGAATCTGGAATCAGTGTTGGATGAACACTCACTTTTGAATGATGAATTGTTTGATTTAGGTCTGCAGTTGGCCAAAGATACGGTCGCTCCGATCATCTCGTGTTTTCAGACGATGCTTCCAAAGATGCTGAATCCACGTTCAAGTGCACGTGTACCGGTCAGAGAACTTTGGATCCTTCCCGGCGATACCGATGGGTGTAAAATCAATCCTATCCAACAGGAAATTATTGATCGGGTAAACAACCAAGATCGGTGTAGTTTACATGATCTCAAAGAAGAATATGGAAGCCGAATCGATACCCTGGTCAAAAAAGGGTTACTCACAAGAGTTAAAAAGGAAGTTCGTTATCACGTAAAACCGATTGCCAATGTTCTGCGTAAATACCCGCTATCGGATGATCAGATCAAAGCTCTGAGTGCGATAAGAGAAACAGAAAAAGAGGTAATCTGTTTATACGGTCCGACGGGTTCCGGTAAAACCGAAATCTATTTAGAGTTGGCCGAAGAAGCAATGCGAAATCATCACCAAGCACTAATTCTGGTGCCTGAAATATCACTCACTCCGCAAATGGTGCAGCGAGTTCAAAATCGATTTGGTCAAGACGTGATCATCTATCATTCCGGACTTAACGATTCCGAACGCTACCAACAATATCAACGTGTCAAAGACGGAGAAAATACGGTCGTGGTGGGTACCCGTTCGGCAATCTGGTTGCCTTTTCAAAATCTCTCATTGATCGTCCTTGATGAAGAACACGATAATAGTTATAAACAGGATTCATTGCCGCGCTATCATTGCCGTGATGTTGCCTTGTGGCGGGCTAAATACCATCATTGTAAAGTCGTGCTTGGAAGTGCAACTCCATGTTTTGAAACATATGCGCGGGCCACTAAAGGTGTGTATGAGTTGATCGAGTTACCCACCCGCGTCAGCGGAGTATTACCGAAAGTAAGGATCACGGCACCCGGTAACGGTTATAAGAATGGAACTATTGGAAAAGATCTTACCGATGCAATCCAACTTCGACTCGATTTGCATCAACAAGTCGTTTTACTTTTGAATCGGCGCGGTTATTCACCTATTATGCAATGTATCAGTTGCGGAGCGACAGAGCAGTGTACAGACTGTGATCGACCCATGAGTGTTCATAAAGATGAAAATGTATTGAAATGTCACAGTTGCGGAATCACACGGTCAATACCGACGGTATGTTCAGTTTGCGGATCGACGATGTTGCGTAATTTGGGTGTCGGTACACAACGTATCGAGGAAGAACTCAATCGGAAATTCCCGACAGCGCGTATCACCCGTATGGACAGTGATACGACAGCCCGTAAGAACGGTCATCGTATCTTGTTGGATCAATTCGCAAAACATGAAACCGATATCTTGTTAGGAACTCAAATGATCGCAAAAGGTTTGGATATCCCAGCTGTCACTTTAGTAGGGATCTTGGGGATCGATACGGCTCTGATGCGTACGGATTATCGAAGTGTCGAAGAAGCATTTGATCTTTTGGTTCAAGCGGCCGGGCGAAGCGGACGCGGAGATGTGGAAGGTGAGGTAATGATCCAAAGTAAAATGGCCGATCATTATGCGTTGAAAACAGCAATAACTCATGAATATAAAAGGTTTTTTGTAACGGAAATGAACTATCGCAAACTTGGTCAAAACCCTCCTTATCAATATCTGATTGCGATGATTTTCACTTCATCGCAACAACAACATGCCTGTGATGCAGCGGAAGAAGCCGCTATCCTTTTACGTAAACAGGAGTCGTGTAAAATTTTAGGCCCGAGTGATCTCGGAAAGATCGCTCGTGTTTATCGGAACCGCTTGTTGATCAAAGGTCGTGATCTGGAAGAGATGAGAAATTATGTCAGAATGACAATCGAAACGATGCAAATTCAGAGTGATGTTAACATCAGTGTCGATGTGAATCCTCTTAGTATCTTATAAAGGAGCCCCTATGAACAGTCGCCAACTTGCTTATGATATTCTCAAAAATGTGATCATCTATGGTCAATATGCCAATCTTGCACTTAAACAAAACTTACAGTTAGGTAAGGAACGTGATCAACCGTTGATCACGAACATCGTTTACGGAACGCTTCAAAATCAAATTTACTGTCGGAATCAGTGGTTGAAACATGTGAATCGACAGATCGATGAATCAGTAGCCGTTCTTTTGGATATGTCGACTTATCAAGTGTTGTTTTTGGATAAGGTTCCTGGTTATGCAATTGTCAGTGAAGCAGTTGATATTTGTCGTCATATTGATTCCGGCCGAGCCTCAGGACTTGTGAATGCGGTTTTACGCAAAGTAAACATTGAAGGAAGAACTGAATTGATCGGAAAAGATGAACTTGCCGGTTTTGCGTTAAATACGAGTATGCCGGAATGGATACTTCGTTTATGGTCAAAACAATATACCGAAGTACTTGCGAAAGAAGCGGTCTCTAGTATGTTGGTGGAATCTAAAACAGCCGGACGAATCAACACGCTTAAAACATCTATGGATGAGGTACTACAAGATCCTGCCATGCGACCGAGTCAGCTGAGTTCTTATGGGGTTATTTATGAGGGGAATCTAGTGGCTACACCATGGTTCAGTGAAGGGAAGATCGTACTTCAAGATGAAGCGAGTCAATTGGTCAGTGAACTATTAGATGCTCAAAGTGGCGAAGACATTCTCGATATCTGCGCAGCTCCCGGCACAAAAACAGCCTCACTGGCCGAAGCAATGAAGAATAGCGGAACCATTTTGGCGTGTGAACTACATCCGCAACGGACTGAGTTGATCAATCGTTTAATGGATAAATTAGGTGTCAGTATCGTTGAATCAGTGACCGTAGATAGTCGCAATCTTAGTGAAGTTTTACATCCGGAACGTCGTTTCGATCGAATCTTGGCGGATGTTCCATGTTCGGGATTGGGTGTGCTACGCCGTAAACCCGATATTAAGATCCGCATCAAGCCTGCTAATCTGGATGAGTTGATCTGTCTTCAGAAAGATCTTTTAAGTGAAGCGGCCAAATGGCTGAAAGTGGGCGGAATATTGGTTTATTCGACATGTACGATCAATAAAAAAGAGAACGAGCGTCAAATCGAAGTGTTTCTACAGGAACACGACGCATTTACATTGTTAAGCGAGCGGTTGATTTGGCCGCAAGAGTTTGGAACTGATGGATTTTATATGGCAAAACTGCAAAGAATCAACTAACTATGGTACAATAAATAATGGTGATAAAATGAAAACGATTTACGATCTGACGTATGAACAGATGGAAAACATGGTACTGGAAACCGGCTGGAAGAAATTCCGCGGTAAACAGATTTTTCAGTGGCTCTATCGCAAACGAGTTACATCGTTTGATGATATGAGTGATCTATCGAATGATATGCGAATTAAACTGAATCAAGATTACGTGATCAATCCTCTGAAACTAGTCAAAAAACAGGTTTCTAAAGATCAAACAGTTAAATATCTGTTTCAACTGCAAGACGGAAGTTTGGTTGAAACGGTTTTAATGCATTTTGATTATGGAAAATCAGTCTGTGTTACTTCACAGATCGGTTGTAATATGGGATGTACTTTCTGCGCCAGCGGAATAAATAAGAAAACACGCGATGTAACAAGCGGTGAAATGGTAGCTCAGGTCATGTATGTACAGCGCGACCTGGATGAAAAAGCCGAACGCGTCAGCCATGTGGTCGTGATGGGAACCGGAGAACCGTTTGATAACTATGAGCATGTGATGGCATTCATGGCAACGATTAATCATGATTTAGGAATCGCCATCGGGGCTCGCCATATCACAGTATCGACATGCGGTATCGTCGACAAGATCCGTCGGTTTGCTCATGAGAATGTTCAATACAACTTAGCAATTTCACTTCATGCACCCAGTGACGAACTACGTTCGAAACTGATGCCAATCAATCAAGCCTATCCGCTTAGTGAATTGATGGCGTCTTTGCGTGAATACGCAGAATTAAACAATCGTCGTCTCACATTTGAATACATATTGTTGCAAGGTGTCAACGATAGTGAAGAATGTGCTCACCAATTGGCTCAACTGATTCGTGGATTGAATGCCTATGTCAACTTGATTCCCTATAATGCGGTGGATGAACATGGATTCAAGAGTGTGAGTTTTCCGCAAGCGATGCGTTTCTACGATCGTTTATGTAAATTGAATGTGAAATGCACATTACGTGCCGAACACGGTGCCGATATAGATGCTGCCTGCGGACAGTTAAGAACCAAATATGAAAGAGGTGATCATGATGAATATAGCGGGAAAGAGTAATATTGGTAAGACCCGTCGTATGAATCAAGACAGTTTTGCGATTTTTGAAAGCGAAAATGCGATCATCGTTGCCGTTTGTGATGGAATCGGCGGAGCGAAAGCCGGAGAAGTAGCCAGTAAAATGGCCTGTGACTTATTGATTGAAGAATTCAAATCGACACCGCCGGTATCTTTCAGTGTCGAAGATATCACCAGTTGGTTTAAAACGGTGGTGATTGGAATCAACGAAAAGATTTGGCGCGCTTCGATCGAGAATCCAGATTACAGCGGTATGGGTACAACTCTTGTAGGGTTCTTGGCAATTGATGAACTCGTTGTTTTAGTAAACGTCGGAGACAGCCGCATTTATGGGATCAACCATGAAAATGAACTGATCCAACTTACGGAAGATCATTCACTGGTCAGTGAAATGGTTAAACGAGGGAATATTACGGCTGAACAAGCTAAAACGCATCCGCAACGAAATATCTTGATTAATGCATTAGGTGTGCAGGATGAAATCAGAATCGATATTAGTCTGCTTCCCGAGGGTTATAAATGGTTGTTATTATGCAGTGACGGATTACATGGATATGTTGAAGATGACGTGATTGCATCGATAATGAAATTACCGCGGACGCAAAGTGCTTCTAAAGCAGATCGATTGATTGAACTTGCCAACCAGCAAGGTGGATACGATAACGTGACTGTTGTCATCGCATCGTTGAAGAAGGGAGAACTTCATGCCTGAGATGATTGCAAAACGATATATGATCGTCCAGCCCTTGGGTGAAGGTGGAATGGCAGATGTATACCTGGCTGTCGACACACTGCTTAATCGCGAAGTTGCCATCAAAATGTTGCGGGGTGAACTTTCCGGAGATCCGGTCGCTTTACTTCGCTTTCAACGCGAAGCCAATGCTGCCAGTGCTCTGAATCATCCGAATATCGTCGAACTTTTCGATGTGGGTGAAGAAAACGGAAAACATTATATTGTTATGGAATATGTACGCGGTAAAACACTCAAACAGCTGATTCAACAACGCGGAGCGATGGAAAAAAACGAAGCGATCGCCATTATGGATCAATTGATTTCAGCCGTTATCGTAGCGCATAAAAGTAATATCATTCACCGTGACATCAAACCTCAGAATGTGTTGGTCAAGGACGACGGAACAGTAAAAATCACCGATTTCGGAATCGCAGTCGCAAGTGATGCGATCCAACTTACGCAAACAGATACGATCATGGGCAGTGTTCATTATTTGGCACCTGAATTGGCCCGTGGTGAAAATGCTTCGCAACAGAGTGACATTTATGCTTTAGGTATCGTATTTTATGAACTTCTGACGGGTCAAGTTCCGCATAAAGGCGAAGCTCCGGTACAGATCGCCATCAAACATATGCGTGATGAGATTCCTTCAGTTCTGGATTTTAATCCGACACTTCCGCAATCAATGGATAATATCATCATTCGTGCGACCGCAAAAAATAAAAGCTTCCGCTATAAGATGGCTCAAGATATGTTGGAGGATCTGCATCATTGTACCGATGATAAAATGGTCAATGCCGATAAACTTGTTTTCGACAGTAGTATCGATGACGGTGCGACGATTATGATCGGCGAAGTAGCCAAGATGGAACAGCCCGGTACAAAAAAACGGAACTATCTGGCAGCGTTTATCGGTGTCGGACTGATTGTACTTTCCATTATAATGATCGTAAGTTTAATGGCCCTCAGTGGAACATTTGATCCAAAATCTAAGATCGTAAAGATACCGGATATTACCAGTATGACGGTCGCCAATGCGAAAATCGAATTAGCTAAATATAATCTCAGTATTTCCAGTACGATCAACTATCAACTCACGGATACAATCGATGAGGGTTTGATCATTTCATACTCACCGACACTTGGAACAGAAGTTGAAAAGGGTTCTACTGTGATGGTCACGGTTTCCGAAGGGAAATATTTCATTGTCGGTGATTATAAAGGCTTGTTGGCAGATGAAGTTCGGACACTGCTGACCGGAAAGAAAATTACGATACGCACGCAAGATGAACCCAATGCAACCCTTGCGGCTGGTATTGTTATCCGTCAAGAACTCTTAGCGAGCGGTGATAAACTGGATCCGACTCGGCAATATGAGTTAAAACTGATTGTTGCATCCAATGTTGCCATCATTATTCCGACTACGATCATAAATATGGAAATTACTTCAGCCAAAGCTCTTCTCGAAGGGATGGCAACCGGAATAAAAGTTACGTTGGTTGAACTGCCTACGGATGGAATGAGTGAGGGTGATAAAAAGAAACTCACCACCGGTGTCGTTATCACAAGTTCTCCGAATGCTGGAAGTTATTATACACAAACAAGTACCAGTGATATAAAACTGAGTTACTATAAGTAAGACCTATGCCAAAAGCCCGTATCATTAAAATTATATCCAATCAGTATACGCTCTTGACGCAAGATGATAAAATCATTCCAGCCGTTCAGATGGGAAAAATGCGTCTTAAAAGACAACCTTTAGTTGGGGATTTTGTCAATTATGATGCGTTAGAAGGCCACTACGGCATGCAAGAGGTTTTACCGCGCATGAATCAGTTACTGCGGCCTTTGATTGCTAACGTTGATCAGGCATTGGTCGTCATGAGTGCGATCAAACCTGAATTTTCCGAACAGTTAGTTGATCGTCTTTGTTTCTTAATTCGTCAAGCTGATATTGAACCGGTGTTAATCGTGACTAAAATGGATCTGATACCTGCCGACTCGCCGGTATATGATTCTGTGGAAGGCTATCGTAAAAGCGGCATGCGTGTCGTTGAAGTTGGACGTGATCGCGATATCGATCCTTTCAGACAACTATTGAAGGGCAAAATCAGCGTCTTGACCGGTCAGAGCGGAGTTGGGAAATCATCTCTTATCAATCGACTGGATGTCCATTTTACACTGGCTACTCAGGAAATTTCAAAGGCATTGGGACGTGGTAAACATACGACTCGACATACCCAACTGCATGAAGTAGCGGGAGGATGGATCGCCGATACACCCGGATTCTCGTCGATTGAATTCGATGCGATCGATGCAACACTATTGGAACAATATGTATTGGAGTTCAAACCTTACTTAGGTGAATGCCGTTTCCGTAATTGTTCACACGAGAATGAACCTGATTGTGCTGTAAAGAAGGCAGTGGATGACGGACTTATTCCCAGACAACGATATAATCATTATTTGGAAGTACTGACACTGTGTAAGCAGGGCAAGGAGAAATACTGATGATCATAGCACCTTCCATCTTATCGATGGATTTCAGTAAAATGAATCAACAGATCATGGAGATCGAAGCGAGTAAAGCTACTTGGCTTCACTTCGATGTTATGGACGGACATTTCGTTAAGAACCTAACATTCGGACCGGATCTATTAAAAGGAATCAGGAAACTTTCTTCCTTATATATGGATGTCCATATTATGGTTGAAGATCCCGCCTATTTCGCTACTATCTTTATGGATGCCGGTGCAGACGGCGTTACATTTCATGCGGAAGCCTGTCATTCGGACCAAGAAATCCGTCAAATCATCCGACTTATCAAAAGCAGAGGGAAAAAGGCCGGATTATCGATTCGCCCAACAACTTCGGCAGAAACTATTTTGCCTTTTTTGGATGAGTTGGATCTTGTGCTGATCATGAGTGTCAATCCGGGTTTTGGCGGACAAGCATTTATGTTTGAAGCGATAGATCGGATCCGTCTCATTCGCCAAGCCATTGATCAACATCATTATTCGGTTTTGATCGAAGTGGACGGCGGAATCAACGAAGAAACATCAAAATTAGTTAAAGAAGCAGGCACCGATGTTGTGGTTGCCGGTAGTTATGTGTTTAAAAACCAGATTATGGATGCCATCGAACGTTTATGTTAAAAGAGGCAACCCTATTGCTTGGAAGTCCTAGTGCGTATCCTAGTGAGTTCAACGGAGACGTGATC
The DNA here is from genome assembly GCA_038204785.1 of Erysipelotrichales bacterium. Classification (GTDB taxonomy): domain Bacteria; phylum Bacillota_I; class Bacilli_A; order Erysipelotrichales; family Erysipelotrichaceae; genus GWE2-51-13. Next base: position 721 of record JBBRCP010000053.1, on the reverse strand, counting down.
GGTGTTGATTATGGTGCCTATGTACTAGCTAAACAACAAGTTCATATGAAACTGGCACTTGGCGATTTTGATTCGGTTGATCAAACCCAAGAAGAATTGATTGCTACATACAGTGATGAAGTGATCCGTTTAAATCCGATCAAAGATGAAAGTGACAGCGAAGCTGCCTTAAAAATATGTGTTGAACGCGATTATCAAGTAATTCATGTATGGGGAGGGTTAGGCAGTCGACAGGATCATGCGTATGTGAACTTACTCTTAGCCAAGCGATTTCCGCAAGTGATCCTCGTGGATGACAATAATCTTCTTTATACGCTCGCAGAAGGTCAAAAGACGCTTTCTAAGAGTGATTACCATTACTGCTCGGTATTTGCCTTAGAGGAGTCGGTTATTTCATTAGAAGGGTTTAAATACCCGCTCATCAAACAACATTTCAATGAACAAACAACACTGGGTCTCAGTAACGAGATCATCGAAAAAAAAGCACAGATCACTGTGCATCAGGGAAGAGTGCTTATTATTCAGAGTAATGACGCGCCAAAGCAATAAAAAAATGGAGCGGACTCCATTGATTTATGCTTGTTCAGCTTTTAGTGTTTTTAAAGCACGGGCAGAAATACGGATTCTTTGCGGCTTACCATCTACAACAACTTTAACCTTCTGTAAGTTAACGTTCCACTTGCGACGGGTGGCGCGCAATGAATGAGAACGCTTATTTCCA
>JBBRCP010000052.1:0-12908 GCA_038204785.1 Erysipelotrichales bacterium | reverse complement strand
AATGACAACTTCTTCAAATGCATCACTACTTAATAATTTTGAAATTGTTGCAACGTCTTTAATAGCACTTTTTATTTTCAAAGAAACGATTGGAAAAAGAATGTGGTTAGCAATAATACTCATTACAACATCGAGCATTATCTTGTCAGTATCTGACTTAAGCAGCTTGTCATTTTCATTAGGTTCTATCTTTATATTATTGGCGTGTTTATCGTGGGGTTTTGAAAATAATTGCACTCGAATGCTCTCTTTGAAAGATCCTCTTCAAATCGTTGTAGTTAAAGGATTTGGGTCTGGTTTGGGTTCGTTGATTATATCCTTTGCTGTTCATGAATCAAGTTACAATTGGCTGTATATTTTTTACACTTTAATATTAGGATTTGTTGCGTATGGCATGAGTATTTTTTTATACATCAAAGCCCAAAGAGAATTAGGCGCTGCGAGAACAAGTGCTTTTTATGCAGCGGCGCCTTTTATTGGTGTTATAATCTCTTGGATTGTACTTCACGAACCTATAACAACCACGTTTATTATTGCGCTAATAATTATGCTTATTGGAACATACTATGTAGTTTCAGAAGATCACAAGCATAGTCATGCACATTCTGTGGAAACCCATGAGCACAAACATAATCACAACGATGGACATCATAACCATTCACATGACAATGAGATAGACGGAGAACATTCTCATGAACATATACATGAAATAATTGAGCACTCGCATACACACTTACCAGATTTTCATCATAGACATTTACATTGATTTGCTATGGTAGCATCGGATTATGCAATAAAAACAATAGGCCTACTGCATCCAGATGACATGGAAACAATAACATCAGAAAGAATATGGCAGCTTAATGAGTTAAAAAATATCCTACAAGGTGAAAGATAAATATGCTAGTGATTTCAAAAGTGAAATCCAAAGGTATTGAGATAGAAAAAAATTTTCATTTATGAGAATCCCTCATTAACTCCATTCATTCTATTGTGTCACTCCAACATTTGACATAGAGCCTTTTTTCTAAGAATTTCATTCTCTATTTACAATCTGTTACTAAAATTCAACTAAATAACATCGGAAAATGAAGGAGGCACAGGAATGGATCAAGGGAAACATACATATATCGCGATTGATCTCAAATCTTTCTATGCCTCCGTTGAATGTGTCGAGCGTGGACTAGATCCATTGATCACAAATCTAGTTGTTGCCGATGCAAGCCGTACAGAAAAAACAATATGTCTTGCCGTATCTCCACCATTAAAAGCGTATGGAATTTCTGGACGATCACGATTATTTGAGGTTGTGCAGAAGGTAGATGAAATAAATGCCATAAGGAAAAACAAAGAACCAAATCATTTTTTTACGGGGGTATCTTATAACGATATTGAACTAAAAGAAGCACCTGAATTATCGCTATACTATATTACCGCATCACCGAGAATGGCGTTGTATATGGAATATAGTGCCCGAATTTACTCGATCTATTTGAAGTATGTCGCTCCCGAGGACATTCATGTTTATTCTATCGATGAAGTATTTATGGATGTAACACATTATTTACAGACAGCGAATCTATCGGCCAGAGAATTTGCGATGAAGATGATCCATGAGGTTTTACAAACGATTGGAATCACAGCAACTGCGGGGATCGGTACTAATCTTTATCTTTGTAAGATTGCAATGGATATTGTAGCTAAACATATGCCGGCCGACAAGGATGGCGTTCGAATTGCTGAACTCGACGAAATGATGTATCGGCGACTTCTTTGGGCGCATAAACCACTGACAGATTTCTGGCGTGTTGGCAGAGGGTATGCGAAAAAACTGGAAGAGAATGGCATGTTTACAATGGGAGATGTAGCAAAGTGTTCCTTAGGGAATATGAATGATGTTTACAATGAAGAGTTACTTTACAAGTTATTTGGAATCAATGCTGAACTTTTAATCGATCATGCGTGGGGTTGGGAACCATGTACAATGGCAGAGGTAAAGTCATACAAACCAAGCTCCAAGAGCCATAGTTCGGGACAGGTTCTGCAGAGTCCTTACAACTATAAAAAAGCAAAACTGATTGTTCGTGAAATGTCAGATCTTTTAGTACTAGAACTGGTGCATAAAGGTCTCATGACAGATCAAATGGTACTAACAATAGGTTATGATATTGAAAATCTAAGTAATTCAGAAATTAGAAGTAACTATCATGGCCCTGTTTCGACGGATTACTATGGACGTCAGATTCCAAAACATGCTCATGGAACAGTAAATCTTACTAATCAAACATCTTCTGCAAAGTTGATTATAGACTCTGTCATGGACTTATATACTCGAATTGTGAATGAGAACTTACTGATTCGAAGGATTAATGTTACAGCAAATCATGTTGTAGATGAAACCACTATAGAGAAAGAAAAATCGTGTGAACAGCTTGATCTATTTACAGATAATGAAGCCAAACATAAAGAACAAAAAGAAGTCGATGCTGCATTGCTCAGGGAAAAGAAGATCCAAGTTGCGATTCTGGATATAAAGAAAAAATATGGAAAGAATGCCATATTAAAAGGCACAAACCTAGAAGAAGGTGCCATGACAGTGAAAAGGAACAAGCAAATCGGGGGACATAAGGAATAAAAATGAATTTATGAAAGGAAACAGGAAATGAAAGAAGATAATAACAACAAGCTATTATTTGATGATATCATCAATTTACCGCATCATGTTTCCAGTGATCGAAAACATATGTCGGCAAGTGATCGAGCTGCACAATTTTCTCCGTTCGCAGCAGTAGCAGGCTACGATGGAGCTATCAAAGAGTCAGCCAGACGGACAGATTATAAAATTGAGATGGATGAGGATAAAAAAACCATATTAGATGAAAAATTAAGAATTATTCAGGATCAGTTAAGTAGTCACCACGTGATAGAAATTCTGTTTTTCAAACAAGATGAAATAAAAAGCGGTGGGTCTTATATCTCAATAATAGGTCGGGTAAAAAAAATAAAAGAACTCGAACGTAGTGTAATTATGCAGGACGGGACAGAAATACCCATTGAAAATATTGTCGATATTAAAGGTGAAATGTTTCAAACGATCGATGATTTCTCTGCATAAGAATAAATGAAAGAATGGTTTGAAGTAATCGAAACTGTCCGGATTTTAATACCGGTGATTGAATTAGTGAGGAGTTCTCGGAAATGAGAACTCTTTTTTGATAAATAGAAGAAACTATTTTTTTATATTCGGAGTTATAGATTATTCATAATAAATCTTCTTGTCACCGTCAATGGTCAACCTTATGGATTCTTCAATTAAATGGAGGCATGCGCTAACATCTTTTGCTTGCATGAAACGCAATAACTCATCATTACGGTGAATCATATAGTCCATGCCATGCATTTTGAAAAATCGCTCCCATAATGCCATATTGGGTGATTTAAACGACGAGAAGATTAAAGGAAGAAGAGTATTACCGGAGTAACCACTTAACTTGTGTTCAAAATCGAACATGATCTCTGCTGCTTCTTTTGGTGTTTTAGCTGTTCTAAGTAGGTCACACTGAGACTTCGACCAATTAAATTGATCTTCGGTCATTCTTGGAACTGAGAGTTCAAGAGCAAAGTTGACAAGAACGCATCGAAGTTCGAGGATTGATCGGATCGCGGTAATCGGTAATTGACCTCCGTTATACTTCATGATCGAAATCAAGATATCGAGTTTACCATTCGTTTGATAATCTGCAACAAACGTACCCTTGCGTGAATTGATCTCAAGGAATCCTTTATCCGCCATCTCAACGATTCCTGAGTTGACGATTGATCGACTTATCTGCATGGTTTGCGCTAACTCACGCTCAGGTGGAAGTTTAGAACCGATCGGCAATTCACCTGATAAAATCATTGTTTCAATTTCTTGGATGAAAAGTTCTTTTAAAGTAGGTGCATTTAGTTTTTTAAAGGCCATATTTCCTCCTGTGACATTGGTTGAACCAATACCAATTACTATTATATAGAAGTCGTAATCAGAATTCAATAGAAACGCTTAATATCCTTATAAATAGGATGATTATGTTATTGACGCTATCTAATCTGTATGTTATCTTTTTAACAAGAGTGGTTGAACCAACACTATATGTTCGTCTGGTACAACTTGATAACGAAACACTTTCTCATAACTTTATGGTGGGAAAGAGCGAAAATCCAATTAAATAAGCATCGCGTGACGTTCGATTCGCACTCAAGGGAAAAAACTAAGAAAGGGGAACGATATCAAAAGAAATGATATCGAAAAAAACATGGCCACAAGACCACTGATTATGAAGTTAGCGAATAAGATCAGCATAGAATCCTTAACTTACACGGGGATTACTGCAAATGATCCGGAGTACAAGATTTTAGATGTGGTTGTAACCGATGAGATGGCGGCAGTCGGCTTAGGATTGAAAGTACGTAAATACCTAACGACGGCTGATGTAGCGAAAAAAGTTAAAAAACCAGAGGACTACTGCTTTGAGCAATTATGGCAACTGGCAGATGCCGGAGTTGTTAAACTTGCGAAGAACGATAAAGGGGTAGATACCTGGTTTTTACCGATATGGGTTCCGGGCATCATGGAATGTATGGTCGCTAACACGGCAAATGCGGAGAAATTTCCGGTATTGGGTGAATGCTTCGAAGAATACACAAGGCGTAGAACAAAAATCTTAGCACCGAATATGCCAATCGGGAATGGACTGATGAGAGTTATTCCAGTTGAAAAAGCCATCTCCGGTGAGACTAAAGCACGAAGTTTTGAAGAAATCTCACACTTTGTAGAAAATGCTACACTACTAGCGGTTTCAGACTGCACCTGTCGTCGTTCCCGTAGATTGATGGGGGAAGGTTGCGGTCACTTAGAAACAGACATGTGTATTCAACTCAATGATGGAGCTGAATATTTCATACGTACCGGTAAAGCACGTCAGATTACGAAAGAAGAAGCTTACGAAATCATTAAACGTGCAGAAGACAATGGGTTGGTACACCAAACACCAAATTTGGATGGTCCAGGTGAAGCATTGGCAATCTGCAACTGCTGTGGATGTTCATGTTTCGCATTGCGCGTCGGCGAATATTATAATGCATACGACTTTAATCGTTCAAACTATGTTGCTCAAGTCGACAGCGAAAAATGTGTGGCTTGCGGACAATGTGTTGAAAACTGTCAGGTGAACGCTCCGAAACTAGGACAGAAAATATGTTCCAAGACGCCGGTCGTCACGGAGTTTAAACATTTGCATCCACGTAATACATTCTGGAATTCAAAACAATGGAATCCAGATTTTCGTACAACACGTGAGAATGTTGTGGACACCGGAACTGCACCATGCAAAACGAACTGTCCCGCACATATAGCGGTGCAAGGGTATATTAAGTTGGCAGCCCAGGGGAAATATCAAGAAGCGCTTGAGTTAATCAAGAAAGAGAATCCATTCCCTGCGGTTTGCGGTCGCATATGTAATCGTCGATGTGAATCGGCATGTACGCGTGGTGATATCGATGAACCGGTAGCCATCGATGAAATCAAAAAATTTATCGCCATGCAAGATCTCAATGCGGAAACTCGTTTTGTTCCATCGATGTTGAATCAGACAGGTAAGAAGTTCACAAACAAGATCGCTGTAATCGGTGCAGGTCCGGCTGGGTTAAGCTGTGCCTATTTCCTTGCCATCAAAGGATATCCTGTTACGGTGTTCGAAAAAGAAAATAAATTAGGTGGAATGTTGACTCTCGGTATTCCTTCATTCAGACTGGAAAAAAATGTTGTTGAGGCTGAAATCGAAGTCCTAAAAGAAATGGGAGTCACATTTAAAATCGGCGTTGAAGTAGGGAAAGATGTTACTTTAGATCAACTTCGTAGTGAAGGATACCAAGCCTTCTATGTTGCAATTGGAGCACAAGGGGGTCGAAAACTAGTACTTTCAGGTGAGAATGCCGATCATGTTGAATCGGGTGTGGATTTCTTACGCCGTATCAATTTGGATGAAAGCTCGAAACTAGCAGGTCGAACAGTTGTTATCGGAGGCGGGAATGTCGCAATCGATGTCGCTCGTACTGCTGCAAGGGCAGGATCCCTAGAGGTAATGTTGGTGAGTCTAGAGTCACGTGAACAGATGCCTGCCGCAGTTGAAGAAATTGAAGAAGCTTTGCTGGAAGATATCAATATTCTCAATTCCTGGGGACCAAAGGAAATCCAAGTGATTGATGGAAAAGCAGTCGGAGTTATATTTAAAAAATGTATCTCAGTCTTCGATAATGATCAACGATTCAATCCTCAATATGACGAAGAAGATACAATGGTCATTCCTTGCGAGAATGTGATTCTGTCTGTCGGTCAATCGATTGTTTGGGGTGATTTGCTGAAAGGCAACGATGTTGCTTTGAATCGCAATCAAACTGCCCAAGCTGATCCATTTACCTATCAAACGGCTCAATCGGATATCTTTGTCGGCGGTGATGCTTTCACCGGACCCAAGTTTGCAATCGATGCGATCGCTGCAGGAAAAGAAGCATCGATCTCAATTCATCGTTTTGTGCAACCTGGTCAAAGTTTAGTGTTTGGACGAGACCGTCGCATTTACAAAGAACTTGATAAGAGCAATGCGATTATTCCAACCGAAAGTTATGATAATTCTGCTCGACAATACGTTCAGAAAACGGATCCAAAGGCTGATAAAGGGACGTTCCGTGACATGCGCGGTACGTTTACAGAGGAGCAAATAAAGATTGAGACCGAACGTTGTTTAGGCTGTGGTGCTGTCGTTGTGGATGAGTACATGTGTGTTGGTTGTGGAATTTGCACGACAAAGTGTAACTTCGATGCAATCAAACTCGTAAAGAGAACCGATGCTCATGGTGTAACTTTTGAAAAAGCAGTACTTGGTGTCATGGCGCCAAACATAGTGAAGCGAGCCGGCAGTATCGCAGTAGCCAAAGTAACCGGATTGTTTCGGTAAGGAAATAGAATGAAATGCATGAACTAGGAATCGTCTTTAACATAGTTGCAACTGTTGAAAACTTCGCCAAGCAAAACAGCCTGTCAACTGTTAAGTCCATTACTCTGCAAGTGGGTGAATTAAGCAGTGTACTACCAAAATACTTGGAAGACTGCTATCCGGCAGCTGTCGATAAATCAGGATTATTGCATGATACTAAACTTGTGATCGAAATTGTTCCGGCCACCTGTGCTTGTCATGAATGCTATGAAGTCTTCAATCTAATCCAGTATAAACAAACTTGTCCGGATTGTGGTTCGGCTGATACTGAGATCGTCAGTGGAAAAGATCTCGAAATCAAAGAAATCGAAGCCTACTAAACCATCCGGAATTCGGAGGATCAAGCCACTTAAATAAAGACAAAGGGAAAAAATGGAAACAACAAATCAATCCGCGAAAATCATTGCGCTTGCAGGGAAGGGTGGTGTTGGAAAAACATCACTAGCCGCAGTGATCGTTAAACTTCTCGTTCAAGCCTATCCTGACAAGAAAATATTAGCGATCGATGCTGATCCAGCTGTGGGTCTATCGACCGCCTTGGGTATCGAGGTAACAAAAACGATCGATGATATCCGAAAAGAAGTTATTTTAACAGTTGAAGAAGGTAATATGAAGGCAGCAATCGAACTTTTAGGTGAAGCGAAATACCTCATCTACGATGCGATCGTAGAAGCCGATGGTTATGCGTTTATCGCTATCGGGCGTCCTGAAAGTGAAGGATGTTACTGTAAAATCAACGCCTATCTCAAGGAAGTTATCCTATTGCTTTCCAAGAATTTCGATTATGTTGTTATTGACGGCGAAGCCGGTATCGAACAGATTAATCGTCGGGTCATGGAGAAAGTAAGTCATCTATTATTAGTGACGGATGCTAGTAAAAAGGGAATGAAAGTCATTCAAACCATTCGGAAGATCGCGGATGAATTGGTCATGTACGAGCAGATAGGTGCAATTGCTAATCGTTTACCAGATCTTTCCATCAAAGATGATCTTGATACCGGGGATATTCCTATACTTGCGTATATTGCTTCTGATCGTGAACTAGCGAACTTTGACTTGCATGGCAACAATGTCTTCTATATCCCTGATCATGCGAAAATCGTTCAAGGTGCGCGAGAAGCATTGCTGAGCATCAATATTTTGAAAGGGTAAAAAAATGAAAGATCTAAAACACCTTTATTATTTCGAGAATCTATTACAGGAAACGAACAATGACCTAATTCGTGAAGCAAGCGAAGAGGGAAAGATTGCGATCGGAAATGTCTGCAGTATGATTCCCGAAGTGCTACTCGACATCCCAGGTTGTTTCTCCGTCCGACTGCGTGCTCCGCATACAGGATCGATTGACATGGGCACCTACTACATGACAAGTCTTTTGTGTGAATATTGTCGGGCTATGCTCGAACGAGCCATCGAAGGGGGTTACCAATTTCTCGATTGTGTTATCGCACCGGATGCCTGTGCACAAATGAACCGCTGTGTCGAAAATATGGATTTACTCAAAACTTGCGGGAAGGATAAGTTTTTTATCACCTACTCGGATGTTCCGATGAAAGCAGATGAGACCGCCCTCAAACACTATGTTAAAAACATGCGACTAAAGGCTCTTGAACCTTTGCACGATGTTTATGGAATTGATATATCCGATGCTTCTTTAATTGAAGCCGTCAAACAACACAACATCATATCGAACTTGATCACAAAGATCGGAGAATATCGAAAAGAAGAGAATCCACGAATTACCGGCTATGAATTCGCTGTTCTTACCATTGCGACTCATTGTTGCCCAAAAGATAAACTGATTGGAAAACTTGAAGAAACACTTGAAGAACTAAAAACAAGAGTATGCAATGATACGAAAAAATTCAGAGCTAAAGTCGTGGTTGTCGGTTCTGAAATCGATGATCCGGATTTTATTAAATTAATTGAAGATGCCGGTGCGTTGGTGGTTGCGGATCGCTACTGTTTTGGATCTTTTCCTGGTCGTCAAGAAATCATCTTAAATGATCAAGAAGATGTGCTTCTTCAAATCTGTCGTCATTATTTGTATGAAGGACAGTGTCCTCGTTATATGAACACAGACAAGATCGACCAACGACATAGCTATGTTGCAGATCTTGCCACTCAATTTCATGCCGATGGAATCATTTACGAACAATTGAAGTTCTGTGATTACTGGGGATATGAGCGAGCGCTGGCGAGCCACGTTCTTCGTGATGAATACAAGGTTCCCGTCCTTTCTATCGACCGACCGTATGTCGTCGGTGCTTCGGGACAACTTCGCACACGTGTACAAGCATTTGTGGAAAGTATCGAAATCAAGAAAATCCAGGAGGGCACATCTAAATGAGTAAAGAAATGGGAAGTGAAAAACTCGGTAAACTTTATTCCGGTAAAAGAGTTCGGAGTCGCCGAGAATGGCGCGGTCTTGAAGATACCTGGTATGACTATACTCGCTGGCTGTTTATTTGGAAACAACTGTTCAAATTCACGATGAAACCGCAGAACATCAAAGGAAGTTTACGCTATCGATGGATGCTGAATTATCTCGCTGTCCCTGATTTTCTGGATCGACATACGGAAGGATTACGAGGGCCGCAACTTCGCATCGCACATACCGAATTTGATTTGATCGTCGAACATATGTGCGATACGATTACGATGATGTTTAAAGCAGACGCCCGCTTGGGCGGTGATAAGAAACTCAGTGAAAAAATTGTTGTTTTCGATGAAAATATGATGAGTCAAATCATGAATGGTTTTCCTAATCTGCATATGGTCTGTATCGAAATACCTCCGATTTATACCAGTTCGACGATGTCGCAAAACGGAGTCCTACATTACATCGATGTCGCACAGGCATACGGTATACCAGGGGATGTTTGCCCGATGCCTGCTGCAGAACTAGGCGTTGCGATTGACGACGATTTTCCAATCATCGGTAAATGCGTCATTCAATGCAATACTACTTGTGATGGTTCCCTGATGGGCAATGCTATCGAAGCAAGAAGATTCAAAATCCCAAAATTCCAATTAGCTGTACCCATCCGACATACGCAGGAAAGCGTCCAGGAATATGGTGCGGAAGAAATTCGTAATGCGATTCGATTCATTGAAGAACAAACCAACGAAACATTTGATTGGGATAATTATTTCAAATGCATGGATACATTCAACAATGAAACAAAACAATTTATGGAATGGATGGATATCAGTCGCACTGCCTATCCGCAAGTCATTGGTAACAATTTAGCGTTGTATCGTTGTGCTGCTTATCAAGTCGCCGGCGGAAGAGACCGACGTTTTCTTGAAGCCGAAGAGTATATTACAAAAATAGCATTGGAAGGATATCAGAAACAAGTGCTCTGTGCACCGAAAGTCAGGCATCGTGCAATTCTCTGGGGAGTGCAAGCACAGTACTATACGGCGTTCCCACTTTGGTTACAAAACTGTTGGGGGATACTGCCTCTGATTGATATGCTGAGCTTAACATCGACCCGAATTTTCGAACTTGGTGATTGCGATCAAGCAATGCTGGACATGGCGCATCTTTACATGAACATGACAATGCGTAATCGTTCCAACGGTGGTTATGAAGTGGGTCTGCATGATCTATGGCGTTTCTGCGATTCTTTCAACGCAACGATGGTTATTATGTATGAACATATCGGATGCAAAGCGATGAGTGGCTATCATGGTCTTTTCGAACAACAAGCACGTGAGCGAGGAATTCATCTTGTGTGGGTAACTCATGGGTTGATGGATCCACGTAATGCTTCTCGCAAAGAAATGCGCACCGAAGTCAATCGGTATATGCGCTCTGTCTTACGAGAAGAACCTTTGGATGCAAGTTTAGAAGAGTTTGACGATGGGAATGCGTTCTAAGGATGACGAAAAAAAAGGAGAAAATATGAAATATTTCTGTGGATGCGATGTAGGTTCGACCTATGCGAAATGCGTGATCCTCGATGAAGAAGGAATCCTTGTTTCGGATGCTACAATGCGTAGTAAAAGTAGTCCGGTAAAAAGCGCTGAGATGGTAATTCAAGAAGCAATTTCGAAAGTGGATACAATCTCAAATGCACATGACATCACTTATCTGATTGGTACGGGTTACGGTCGAAATAAAGTACCGTTCGCCGATGAAAACGTGTCGGAAATCAGCTGTCATGCGATGGGCGTACATGTAGCCAATCCAACCGTCAAGGCGATTATCGATATCGGTGGTCAGGATGTTAAGGGGATTGCCATCGACTCCGATGGAACGGTTTTAAATTTTGCGATGAATGATAAGTGTTCCGCCGGAACAGGGCGTTTCTATGAAGCTATGGCAAACGCCTTCGAAATGACCTTGTCCGAATTCAGTACACTTTCCCTGCATGCAAAAAACACGATCCCAATTACAGCTCAATGCACTGTTTTTGCAGAAAGTGAAGTTATCTCATTAGTTGGAGAAGGTAAACCGATGGATGAAATCGCCGCCGGAATCCAACTTTCGGTAGCTAAACGTTGCTTCGTTATGGCAAAGAAAGCCGGCGCGACAGATAGTATTGCACTCAGTGGCGGATGTGCAAAGAATCAAGGGTTAAAACAAGCGATCGAGCGTGTTCTTAAAATAAAAGTGGTTGATCTGATGATGGACCCACAGTTGATGGGCGCTTTGGGAGCAGCTGAATTCGCTCGCCAAAAAGGAATGAATCTACGTAAACAAGGAGATAAAGCCGCATGCTGACACTCATTAAAACCTTACTATGGTTGATCCCTACATTGTTCATTGCGAGTCTACTCATTTATTTCTTCAATCTCGATATGAAAACGATAACAATCGTGGAACCGATTCTAAATCGACATTACGATCGAATCAAACGCGACAAAAAAATCTAAGATGAATAATATGAGATATCAAAATGATACTTTACGATGAATGGATCAGGCAATGCCATAGCCTTCTTGAGAAATACAACGGGATTCAAATCCACCCGAATTCAAACGAAAAATGGTTGGATGCAGGAGAACACCAATTAATTCTACGCAATGAGATGGCCTTCGAACTTGGTGGGGACACACATCTAGCAGTAAGTGGGTTGGGTCTAACTTCATCAAATCAATGGTTTAAAAACGATGAAATTTGGCGTTATGGTGAAGACTTGGCTGAGATTACCCAAGATATATCTTATGCACGACTCACATTTATCCTACTCGACGAAGATGTTTTCTTTGATGATCAGCGTACCTATACTTCGATCAGGAAAATCGAATATACGCGATATCATGTCCATCCCAGCGGGTTCATGACGCGAATTTCGGTTGCAAGTGAACGTGAACCTGTAAGAGTCAGCCGCTCGGCAATTGATCAAGGACTCGATTTTGCGAAAGTGGGGCAACGATATTTGGATCACTATCACAATGATCCGAAAGTTAAGGCTGTCAAACTGGTCTTCATAACTTTACTCGATTTTCCTTTTTCGGAACTTAATTGTTTGGCACATAAAGCTCAACAAATCACATTGACATTGGATCATATTTATAAGAATTTAAACATGGATTGCTCAAGTTGTCACTTAAAGGAAATTTGTGACGAAGTTGAGGGAATGATGGAGTTGCACTTCAACCATGATTCTAACGATTCATCAATGAGTACACAGAAAGCGGAATAACATCCGCTTTTCTTTATGAAGTTTGGATTAAGTAGTTTGTGTTGTGGAACAAAATTAAGTTTGTTTTCATAGAATACGGCAGTTACAATAATGTTGTGTAAACGATTCGCAGTGTAATTTCCCTGTGACATAGAAAAGGGAAGCTCAAACTTGTAGAATGTTAGGTGTTCAAACAAACATTACAAGGAGAGACTTCCCATGAATGATTTTAACACGA
>JBBRCP010000051.1:0-12921 GCA_038204785.1 Erysipelotrichales bacterium | reverse complement strand
GTGCTTTTCACTATGCTTTGGCACCTGCGTTTTGAAACTTCGACGAATATCCTCAATTACCTGTTGCTTTTGTGTTGACAGTTAATAGTTGGTCTTGTTTAATCCAAGTAGAAATAGTACGAATCCAACAGATACAACTGATCATAGTTACGACTTAATTTAAGTAAATAGTGTTTTACTTTTTTGATTGTTCCTTTTCCATTCTCGAATTCTTCAAGTAGTTTCAGAAATTGTTTTTTTTCTTTTTCGTCAGCGATGTCTTTAAAATATCCCCACACATGTTGCGCTGTGTTGATGCGATTACCGATATCATATTCCTGTTCAAGTGCTTTTTCCACCAAGTGATAGAATTCTATGACCGGATAGTTGGTCTTATCAATTAAAAGTTGCCTGATTTGATTGTAGCGCATCGGAGAATGTTCTAACACGATATATTTGTATCGACTCCATTCACGTTCAAGAGCACTGATTTTAGGGATCGTACGAGTCGCATTCATACATTTGAGGGCTGATAAATTCTTGTCTTTGACTTCCAACATGATATCGATATCCGTACGACCCAGTTCTGTATAGAATTTCATGAATTTATCCAAGTGGATACTTGTTGAGTGCGAACCTTTCTTCTTTATCTCATTCTGTTGCGAATAGTGAATCTTTTGCGGTCCGTCACTTGGTTTCCATGTTTTTCGAGCTTCTTCGATCCAATACAATTCGTTTTTAATTGGATCTGTCGGATGGGTCTTGTGATGAAGATTGTCAAAAACGACTGGAATTGCGAGTTGCCAACTGATATTCAACACATCTGAAATCGAATAAGATCGTTCATCGTTTTCGATGATCAAACGTTTCCTAATAGCCGGATCAAGTTTCTTGTAATTCGTAATGAACCTTTCGATGGCTTGTTCTTTTTGATCGTATACACCGCCTACATGCAGAATGATCTTACTTTCAGATTGCGTGTTCAAACTTTCGAGGACTTGGTTATGATAATTCAGATCCTCGATAGCTCGCTTTACAACATCATTATTAGGCGAGTTCAGTACTGTATATTGACCCGGATGCATCGAAACACGTAGATGCCCCAGCTCGATTTTCTTGCCGATACGATCAAAATCTTGCTTAAAGATTTCCCACCATTTGAGGGAGTTGAGCGGACTGGATCCAAATGGGATCAAATCAGAACTGATTCTAAATAAAGTGATCTCATTTTTGATATTATAGTCGATCAATTGTTCAAGAGCTGCCAAATTAAAAGAAATCAATTCAAGAAGAAGAGATTCTGTTACGTATTTACTCGTACATGTTCGCTGATCAGTAAAAGGTACTCCGATTGCCAAACAGGCATAACCGATTGCCATTTTGATCCCTCCCAATGATTATCTATTATCTATAGTTTACCACAATCTTTCCTCTGCAAAATAAAAACCGCCGATGCGGTTTAAGACAAAATAAATTTATCGATAACTTCAGCCAGTACACCCTGATTATTATTGTTTTTTGTGACATAATCACATATCTTTTTGATTTCTTCGACGGCATTTCCAGCCGCAACACTTAATCCCGCAACTTCTAACATCGATTGATCATTGTAATTATCTCCGACTGCCATTGTTTCTTCTTGTTTGATACCCAGGTAATCAGCCAGCAGTAGCATCGTATTCCCTTTATTTACCCCTATTCGATTGAGTTCCATGTAGCGTCCCGAACTATAACTTACACTTACATGACCGATAACGATCTCACTCATTTCATGTTCAAAACTTTTCAGATAAGGGATATCCACATTCTGATAGATCATTTTAGAGATGGGTGTATCACGTAGAAATTCAATCGAAGGTTCAGCCATTTCAACAAACTCGTTTTTCAAACGATGATAGCGATTTCGTTCAACATCGTTGGCGTTATACATAAAAACAGTATCGGTCGTATAAATCTGGATACCCACATTCTTAGTCAGACCAAACGTAAAAAGCTGTTGTGCCTTATCAAACTCCAAGCCATGAAACTGTAAGATCGTATTGTTTTTGTTTTCGGTGAGGGCACATCCGTTAAAAGAAATAACATATTCTTGTTCTTTATCATATAGATCCAGTGCTTTCAAAACCGTAATAATTGCCGTATAACCACGTCCCGTTGCCGGTACGAATTTTACCCCTAATTGGGAGGCTTTCTTGATGGCATCGATATTATTTTGACTAATCTCGTGATTATCATTAAGAAGAGTTTCATCCATGTCACAAGCAATGAGTTTATACATCTAAACCTCCTGTCGCTACAAGTAACGTAATGTCCCTATTTTATGATAGTCTGACTTATTAATCAACCCGATATTCCAATAAGAAAAGCTGTTTCTTTGCGAAACAGCTTTTTGTAACAAGTAAGTCCCTTCTATTATAGGGATTTGAAGAGTTCAACAACATTTTCAACTGTGAACCCGAATTCCTCGAAAATCTTCTCACCCAGAGCCGAAGCGCCGTAATGATCGATTGTCAATGTTGTACCGTCAAGACCAATATATTTATACCAACTCTGCGAAGCCCCTGCTTCGATTGCGAGACGTTTTCGAACGTCACCAGGTAAGATCAGTTCTTTATATTCAGCCGTCTGTTGATCAAATAATTCCTGACATGGCATTGAAACAACGGAGACTTCAATTCCTTCTGATCTGAGTTTCTGTTGCGCTTCAACAGCTAATCCAACTTCGGATCCGCTGGCGATCAGAATTCCGTCAGGTATCTCACGCGTAGTTTTTGAAACGATATATCCACCTTTAACGGCTTCTTTTCCCGAACCATCCAGAGGAACTAAATTCTGACGGCTGAGTGCCATCACGGTAGGTGTCCCTTTTGAGGTCAATGCGACATACCAAGCAGCCGCTGTTTCACGGGCATCCGCCGGACGGAATACATTCAAGTTCGGCTGTGCTCTCAACATACTCAACTGTTCAATCGGTTCATGAGTCGGACCATCTTCACCGACTCCGATACTGTCATGCGTCAAGATGTAGATCATAGGGATATTCATGATCGACGCTAAGCGCATCATAGGTTTCATGTAATCCGCAAACACGAAGAAGGTAGATACATAGGTCGTTAATCCACCATGGATCAGGATACCGTTTCCGATTCCTGCCATAGCGAGCTCACGAACACCGAAATGGATATTAGCACCGGCTGCGTTTTCTTTCGAAAAATCACCTGCATCTTTCATATTTGTTTTCGTGGAAGGAGCTAAGTCAGCAGATCCACCAAATAAGTTTGGCACTTGATCTTTGATTTTATTGAGTAATACACCTGATATATTACGAGTCGCTTGCGGTTTATTGTCTTGAGCCCAGAAGGTTTCATCATTCCATAATTCGTCACCTAATGTTGAAGAATGATAGATGTCCCATTTCTGTGCCAACGCCGGATATTCAGCGATGTACTTGTCGAATAGATTATTCCATTCCTCTTCTTTTTCGGCACCCTTAGCTGCTAATTTTTCGAAATGATGATAAATTTCAGGACTTATCGCAAAGGATTCTTGATTATCCCAAGCTAATTTTTCGCGTAACTTGGCAACATTTTCAACTCCCAGTGGTTCTCCATGGGCGCTAGCGCTGCCCTCTTTCGGTGAACCGAAACCGATATGAGTTTTGATTTCGATGAAAGATGGATGGGTTTCATCTGCTTTCGCTTCTTCGATCGCTTTTGAAATGGCTTTTAGATCATTTCCGTCTTCTACTTCAAGCACTTGAAATCCATATGCTTTAAAACGTTTTTGAACATTCTCTCGGAAAGCAAGATCGGTACTTCCTTCAATAGAGATCTGATTTGAATCATATAGAACGATCAACTTGCTTAAACCAAGTGTACCGGCCAACGACATGGCTTCGGAAGTGATACCTTCCATCATACAACCATCGCCACCTAACACAAATGTATAATGATCAACGATCGGAAATCCTTTACGATTGAAGATCGAAGCTAAATGAGCTTCTGCCATCGCAAAACCAACCGCATTACTCATACCGGCACCTAAAGGTCCGGTTGTTGTTTCAACCCCGATCGTATGACCGTATTCAGGATGACCCGGTGTCTTTGAGCCCCATTGTCTGAAGCCTTTGAGATCTTCGATACTTACACCGTATCCGAATAGATGCAATAGTGAATACAGCATCATTGATCCATGACCGGCTGATAAAACAAAACGATCGCGATTGATCCAATTCGGATCTTTCGGATTATGATTCATGTGGTTCGCCCATAATTCGTACGCCATGGCGGCAGCTCCCAATGGGAGTCCCGGATGGCCGGAATTCGCCTTCTGTACACCGTCAGCGGATAAAATTCGAATGGCATTTACGGCCGTATGATTCATTTCTTTCATAGTTTCCTCATTTCTGTTGTTTTCGTTACTATCTATCACATAAATTAACTAAACTTCATTGTGTATTCAATCAACGTTATGATCTAAACTCCCTTAAATTTTACACTACTTGAGTTCTACTTACAATGCAAAAGGAACACAAGGACCCGTTTAACTTGTTTAATTCTGTTGAATTTCAGCAACAACGTTCATGACTTTCAGCTTATGAACAATCTCAGTTATAAGCACCTTTTTTTATGAACAGTTGATTGATTACAATTATTTGATTGCGTCGTGATACAATGTAAATAACGAAAAAGGAGTATCAAAATGATGGAAAGCCAACTGATTTTGGAACAGGAATTGACATTTACTTCGTTTGACCGCGAACTTGCATGGCAGATCGGATCAGATCTAGCGCAAAAAGCGATCAATGAACATCTGCCGATCGTCATCGATATAACGATCGTGAACCAACAAGTCTTTCATTACAGTGCTCCCGACGCATTACCGGGTAGTGATCGCTGGGTTATACGCAAACATAATACCGTCATGTTTTTCGCCCATAGTTCAGCATGGGCACTCGCGAAGATCGGTGGCGATCAACAAGTATTGTCTTCCAAATATGGCTTGGATCTACATGATCATGTTGCCGCAAACGGAGGATTTCCGATTCTGGTCAAAGGCATCGGTTTGATTGGAAGTTTGTGTATCAGCGGACTATCCGGAACTCAGGATCACGATTTGATCGTAGACGTACTCAGAAAACATCTCCGTTAACACAAAAGCAGACCTGACATCGTTGTCAGACCTGCTTTTTTAGTTTTTATAGTAATTCGAACCCGGCCGTGAAATGACGCAGTGACGTAATCGGTCCTTCATAGACCAGTTTTAACCCTTTATAACTTTCACGATTCTCGTAGATATATGCGAGGGCTTCCACGATACAATCCATATGCAAATTCGTATAGACTCTTCGGGATATGGCAATCCGCATTGTTTCCAATTCCGGCCAACTAGGCTCGTTGGTGATCTTATCTTTTGAACCAAAAGCACAAGCTCCTAATTCAACACATCGGATTCCGGCTTCCTCATACATCGCTACGACTAAACGTTGCGACGGAAATTCACACTGTGGAATCTGCGGAAAGAAACGTCGTCCATCCACATAAACACCATGACCACCGGTTGGTTCGATAATCGGAATACCCCGTTCTTTTAAACGTCGTCCAAGATACTCGACTTGTTTGACGCGATAATCAAGATAGTCAAAATCTGTGGCTTCTTGCAGACCCACAGCGAGTGCTTCCATATCGCGACCGGCTTGACCCCCATACGTCAGATAACCCTCATGAACGATACCCAAAACATTCGCTTGCAGAAATACATCATGATTACGAGTTACGAAGAGTCCGCCGATATTGACAAGTCCATCTTTTTTAGAACTCATCGTAGCTGTTTCACAATAGGAAAACATTTCACGCGTGATCTCTTTGATGGGTTTATCCGCATACCCTTCTTCACGTGTCTTGATGAAATAAGCATTCTCCGCTAAGCGGGCAGAATCGATCACAAGCGGGATCTTGTATTTATGACACAACGCACTGACTTCGCGGATGTTTTTCATAGATACCGGCTGACCCCCGTTATTATTACAGGTGACGGTAAGAATACAGACTGAGATATTTTCAGCTCCGCACTCATCGATCAGATGTTGCATTTTATTCAGATCCATATTTCCTTTGAAAGGTAACGGTGGACTGGCAGCATCTAATCCTTCATCGATTACATAGTCAACAACGAGTGCACCTAATACTTCGGCTTGACCGCGAAACGTATCGAAATGCATGTTTCCAATGGCGAACTTACCTTCTTTGGCATAGATCTTCGCCATAATGTAGTCAGCTGCTCTACCTTGATGTGTCGGTTGTATATAGGGCATTCCGAAAACATCTTGTGCTGAAGCCTCCATTTTATAGAAACTTTTACTTCCGGCGTAGGACTCATCCCCTAACATCAGTGCTGACCATTGATTGGAACTCATGGCGGATGTTCCACTGTCGGTAATACAGTCGATATAACAATCTTCAGCTCGTAAACGAAACGCATTATATTGTGCTTGTTTAAGATATTCGGTCCGTTCTACTTTTGTGGTTTTCTTGACAATCTCAACCATTTTAATACGGAATGGTTCCGCAAATTGAAATCTCATCGCTTACCCCTTTCACTGTCTTGCAACAATTTCGTTTTAAGAAGATATTGTGGCTTGTGTGTTCTGAGTCAATCATACCATTATTCTTCGTGATTGTTGCGCTTACTTTATGGATTGAAATCAAAAAAGGTCGGATTAACTTCCGCCTTTTTTTAATCGATGATTGATTATTATTTTTGTGTTTCTATCAGCAATTCAGCGATCTGAACCGCATTTGTGGCAGCGCCTTTACGGATTTGATCGCCACAACACCATAGATTCAATCCGAGCTCATCGGTAAGATCTTTACGGATACGACCGACCCATACTAAATCTTGATCACTGGTATCAAGCGGTGTCGGATACTCCCTACCATGATTCCCCGGCTTCGTACTGCATCCCGGTGAATTATGAATGGCTTCTTCGGCTTGTTTAACGGAGATGGTTTCCGCTGTTTTCACATTGATTGAAATTGAGTGAGATCGGATGACCGGTACGCGTACACAGGTACAACTGACGAGTAAATTTGGTAAATGCATGATCTTACGACCTTCATTCTGAATTTTCATTTCTTCCGATGTATATCCGTTTTCTAAGACATCTCCGATGAAAGGAATCACATTATAAGCAATCTGTGTCGGGAATACTTTCGTAGTAGCCGGCATACGATCGATTACTTCACGCATCTGTTCTTCGAGTTCGGTGATACCTTCGTGACCCGCACCGGATACGGCTTGGTAGGTTGAAACGACCATACTTTGGATTGGCGAAATACGATTGATCGCATTCACCGCTACCAAGGAGATAATCGTTGAACAATTGGGGTTGGCAATGATTCCGTGGTGCTTGAGTGCGTCTTCCGGATTGATTTCGGGAATAACAAGCGGAACTTCTTCATTCATTCTGAAAGCAGATGAATTATCGATAAAGATAGCTTTTGATTCTAAAATATAGGGCGCAAAGTGTTTGGCTGTATCGTTACCGACCGCCCCCAATACAAAATCCATTGATTCAAAAGAACTTTCATTGGCTTCTTGAACGATCCATTCTTTTCCGTTACAAGTCAGTACTGTTCCGACACTTCTGGCACTGGCTAACAGGCGCAGCGTGTCGATTGGAAATTTTCTTTCTTCTAGAATCTTCATCATTTCGCGACCGACAGCACCGGTAGCCCCGAGAATCGCAACGTTAACTTTTTTCATGTTTTTCTCCTGTTGATCAACCGACAAAACTGTCATAAAGAATTACAATGGCTCGTTCATAATCAGAATTATTCACACCGACAACGATACTGATTTCATTGGTTCCCTGTGCGATCGATCGGATATTGATATGATGTTGACCCAGCGCATTAAATAACTGTCCCGCTACACCCGGATGATCGGCCATTTTACGTCCGACAGCCGCAACAAGGGCGATATTTTCTTCTGTTTTGATTGAATCCGGTGAACAGTGTTTTTTTAGATCGGAGAGAATATCATACAGTCTCTCACCGATCAGTGCGCTGGATACAACAAGGGTGAAACTATCGATACCCGTCGTTATATGTTCAATTCCGATATGGTTATTTTCAAATATTTCAAGTGCTTTTCGAATAATCGAGGGATCTGTCGCAATGTGTTCCTTGTATAAGGTTAGTACGATGAAACTCTTGCGTCCCGCAATTCCTGTAATGAAACGTTGTTTCTCAGCAGCGATTTCTTCCTCAAAATGATCCAATATCATAGTTCCTGGATTCTCAGGTTCATTCGTATTACGAATGTTGAGTCCGATATTTTTGACTTTGACCGGTAAGATTGATTCTTCATGTAAAACCGAAGCCCCCATATAAGCTAGTTCTCTTAGTTCAGAGTATGTGATCCGTTGAATCGGTTTTGGATGATCCACAATTTTGGGGTCAGCCATCAAAATTCCCGAAACATCCGTCCAATTTTCATAAATATCGGCATCGGTTGCACTGGCCAATAGCGCTCCTGTGATATCGGATCCTCCGCGACTCATCACTTTAATCTTTCCATTGGGAAGACTCCCGTAAAATCCGGGAATCACCAATTTCGTGGAATCCGAGAAGTGTTCCTCAAATGTCGAATTGATCTTCTCACTATCGAATTGACCTTCATAGGTAAAAAAGATACAGTCCGATGAATCAAGAAACGCATAGCCTAAATATTCAGCCATCAATCGGGCAGTGAAGTATTCTCCACGCGAAGCCAGATAATCAAGTGGAATATCGCGATTCATTTGCGAGCGTAAGTGACTGAATTCACTTTCTAGATCGAATTTCAGTCCCAATTGATTTCGGATTTCGTAAAAACGTTGTTCGATGACAGAGAAGATATCCTCATACGATACGCCATAGGTCAAATGAGCATGACAAAGATAAAGGAGATCAGTGATTTTATTATCATCTGGATTTCTTTTTCCCGCCGCCGATACAACCACAATACGACGTGTTGCATCAGATTGGATAATTGCTTTTACTTTTTCAAACTGCTTCGCACCGGCCAGTGAAGACCCGCCGAATTTCGCTACTTTAAGCATGTGACTTCTCCTGGTCGGCAATGCCTGCAAAGAAGACAAATCTATTTGTTTCTTTGAGATGTCGAGCTAGTATATGCATTGACTCGACAGTGACTGAACGGGTAATAAAAAATTTCCAAGCACCGTTGATTGTTTGTTTTTCCGAGATGGATTCTAATTCTTCGCAAACAGTTTCTTTAGCGACTCTGACGACATAACGATGGTTTACTAAAAGGTTATTGGCATCCACGCGTTCGCAATGTTCACTCAACATATGTTTCTTTCCTTCGATAATATCAAGCAGATCCATCACCACATTCGCTGCCGTAGGAAACTTTCCGGCTCCTTGTCCGTAGAAGCTCATTTTTCCTTCATTCTCACCCTTGAACCATGCGATGTTTTTATTCTCGGTGACACCCACTTCTAACGCGGTGGGTCCGAAACAAGTGGGTTCGACATAAGCGTAGATCCCTTGTTCGGATTTGCCTGCATGCATGATCAATCTGCACACCCAATTATTGTGTTGATAGAATTCGATATCGGCCGAATCAATGGATGTGATCCCTTCAGACAATATACTGTCTTCACTTACGAGCACTTCAAATCCAACCGCCGATGAGAGAATACATTTTCGCATCGTATCCAGACCATCAATATCCGAACTAGGATCAGCTTCCGCATACCCTAATTTTTGTGCTTCTTTCAGAGCTAATGCGAAACTCATGTTGGCACGTTGCATTGCATCTAAAATAAAATTAGTTGTTCCGTTGAGTATTCCACCTACTTCCAGTATTGTATCTAAGCGTTTAGCACGTTGCAGATTACTTAGATAAGGTATTCCACCACCGCAAGCTGCACTGAATAAAAAAGCAGTGCCTTTCTTTTTAGCTAACGCATTCAGTTCTTCACCATAGACACTGACCAACAGTTTATTCGATGTAACTGCGTTTTTACCTTTTTCCAGCGATGTCTTTAAGAATTCATAGGCTGGATGCAATCCACCCATCATCTCAACGACTGTATCGATTTGATCATCATTGGCGATATCCGCAAAATCTTCCGTAACGAAGTCGGGCATCCCTGTATTTATTTCTTTTACCAGTGCTCTTGTTACGGAAAGCTTGTGTACTCCTGCTTGTTTTTTGTCTTGCAGTATCTCATATACTCCGCTTCCGACTGTTCCAAACCCCAGTAACGCTATTTTCATGTCCGTTCTCCGTCTCTTTGTCTGATTTAGGTGTCTTTATAATAAAAACACTTGTATCTAAATTGAAAACATTTTATCATAGAGAGTAAGCAAATGCAAGGCTTGAATCGGAGGGTAAAACGATGAGTTCATACGTAAGCACACGAGATTCCGACATTCACGTGAGTGCATCGGAAGCAATACTGAAGGGTCTGTCCGATGAAGGTGGATTATTCATGTTGGATGAGATTCCTACGCTGCCTTTAGAAGCGATGATCGGAATGGATTTTCAAGGTACCGCAAAGCTTATTCTCAAGACCATGTTAAGTGATTTTACACAAAGTGAAATCGATGAGTGTTGTGAACTAGCCTATACAGATAAATTCGAAACTGATGAATGTACACCGCTCGTAAGTATCGATGACCGATATGTATTGGAACTTTTCCATGGACCGACATCCGCCTTTAAAGATGTCGCCTTGTCGATCTTACCTCGATTGATGTCCGTGGCAAAAAAGAAAAACAGAACACAAAAAGAGATCATTATACTCACGGCAACCAGTGGTGATACCGGATCAGCTGCCCTCAACGGATTTAGTGGCGTTGCGGGAATCCGTATAATCGTTTTCTTCCCCGAACAAGGGATCAGTGCTACACAACGGGCGCAGATGGTCACATGTGATGGTGAAAATGTCTGTGTTTGTGCAGTAAAAGGAAACTTCGATGATGCGCAATCCGGTGTCAAAGCGATTTTCACTTCCGATGAGACAAAAAAAATAGTCGATACCCAACAATTACTCTTTTCGAGTGCCAACTCGATCAATATCGGACGCTTGGTACCACAAATGGTCTATTACTTTACAGCCTACGCCGACCTTGTCAATAAGGGGGATATTTTACCGGGTGAACCTGTGAATTTCGTTGTTCCAACCGGCAATTTCGGGAATATTTTAGCCGGATATATGGCCAAACTGTGTGGACTTCCGATTGCTAAATTGGTATGCGCATCCAACAGTAATAATGTGCTTACTGAGTTTCTTCATAGCGGTCTCTATGATATGCGTCGTCATTTCATAAAAACACTATCCCCTTCAATGGATATCCTGCTTTCAAGTAATTTGGAACGCTTGCTTTATTTAACATCGGATCAAAATTCAGATTCCGTCAACCGTTATATGAACGAACTTCGTCATCATGGTTATTATCAAGTGGATGAATCAGTCAAAAACAAAATCGATGAGACTTTCTATAGTGGTTTCTGCACTGATGCAGAAACATTGGATACGATTGGAAACGTTTATCGTGATTTCGGTTATTTGATGGATCCACATACTGCCGTCGCTTGGAAAGTTAGCGAAGACTTCAAGAACGCTCATATCAATTTTCATAAAACGATCTTATTAGCGACAGCTTCACCTTACAAGTTCGCACATAGCGTTTTAACAGGCTTGGATCAAGATTGTAGCGGTGATGAATTTTCTCTTATCCGTCGTCTCCATAAACAAACGGGTTTGCCGATTCCCAAAAATTTAATGGACTTAGAACACAAGTATGTTCGTCATTCTTCGGTCATCGAAAAAGACGAAATGGCTCATTATGTATATGCTAAAGTAGGTGAATCGTCATGGTAAAAGTTCGAGTTCCCGCAACCACGGCTAATTTAGGTCCTGGCTTTGATTCACTGGGTTGTGCTTTAACCCTTTATGCGACCTTGTCCTTTTCGGAATGTAAAGAAGGGTTGACGATTACCGGTTGTTTGCCTCATCACCGAACCGGTGAAAATTTAGCCGTGATTGCTTATCAAAAAACGATGCAAGTTTTAAACTTACCGATGCCCGGCTTGAATCTTCATATCGATTCCGACATTCCGATCGCGCGCGGTCTGGGTAGCAGTGCAGCCGTCATCGTAGCCGGTGTAATCGCAGCCAACGCAAATCACGGATCCCCTCTCAACAAGGAGAAACTATTAGACATCTGTACTCAGATTGAAGGTCATCCTGATAATGTGGCTCCCGCCCTCTATGGAGGGTTGATCGCATCAATGATGGATGAGAATAAACCCTATATGATTGCCTATAATTTACATCCGGCTATTCAGTTCTGTGTGTTGATTCCAGATTTCAAATTATCGACACATAAAGCTCGAGCTGCACTTCCGCAAACGATTGCGTTTTCCGATGCGGTTTATAACTTAAGTCGCACAGCTGTTCTATGTAAAGCACTTGAAACGAATGATTCAAGGTTGATTCGGATTGCTTTACAAGATAAACTCCACCAACCTTATCGTAGTGAAATGATCCATGAATATGAGCAATTACGTGAAATGTGTCTAGCCGCCGGATGTGTTGCTTTCTTCATCAGCGGTGCCGGTCCTTCCTGTATGTGTATCATCGAGAATGAGCAGTTCATTCAAGTGATGAATGAAAAAGTAAGCACATTAAAACATCATTGGACGATTCGATCTCTCCATGTTGATCGTGAAGGAGCACAAATATGTAGCGTCGGAGGTAAGGGGTGATGTTGAAAAACTATCTCATTATCGATAAAAAGATCTTACCTGAATATTATGAAAAAGTTGTGGAAGCTCGAAACATCTTGGAAAGCGGAAAAGTAAAAGAAGTCAGTGAAGCCGTCAAAATCGTCGGGATATCACGCAGTACTTATTATAAATATA
>JBBRCP010000050.1:0-12932 GCA_038204785.1 Erysipelotrichales bacterium | reverse complement strand
ACCGCATGGTTCTCCCAAGAAGTTTTCATATAATGAAATAATCTGTGAATTCTTATGGCTTTGACGATTCGGCATTAGTTTATCTTCATCATACAAAGCTTTGGCACGAAGTTGTTTAAACGTCCCGCCAAGTCCGTTACGAATCTTGCCCGGAATGATCGATTGACCACCGCCGTTGATACAGCCACCCGGACATCCCATGATTTCGATAAACGCATAAGGTGAAGTTCCTGCGCGGATCTCATCTAAGATTGGTTTAGCCAAACTCATACTGTGAGCGACAGCGACTCTGACCGGTGTTCCGTTGATATCGATGGTCGCTTCTTTGACCCCTTCGACACCTCGTACTGCCATGAAATTGACGTCTTCCAGTTCCTTGTTGGTAAGTTTAACATATACCGTACGCAAAGCAGCTTCCATAACACCCCCGGTAACTCCAAAAATGACACCGGCACCCGTATATTCACCAAACATATCTTGATCGAATTCTTCATCGGGTAGTTGATTGAAATCGATACCGTAGAGTTTGATCAATTTTCCCAGTTCACGCGTTGTCAATACAGCATCAATATCTTTGATACCGTCAACAATGGTTTCCGGACGTTCTTTCTCCACCTTCTTAGCGATACAAGGCATAATGGAAACAACATACATATCTTTTTTATCGATTTTCTTTTCTTGCGCATAGTAAGATTTCAAAATGGCTCCAAACATCATATGCGGTGATTTGCAGGTCGAAAGGTTCTTGATCAGGTCCGGATATTCAAATTCTAAGTAACGTACCCAACCCGGTGAACATGAAGTGATGATCGGAAGTGTTCCATTATTCGAAATACGATGAATAAATTCGGTTCCTTCTTCCATGATGGTAAGATCAGCGGCATAGTTCGTATCATAGACGCGTTTGAATCCGATTCTGCGAAGTGCAGCAACCATTTTCCCGGTGACACGTGTTCCAATCGGATTGCCAAACTCTTCACCTAATGAGGCACGAACAGCCGGCGCGGTTTGTACAACTACGTGTTTCGTCGGATCATTCAACGCTGCGATAACATTATGAATTTCTTCTTTTTCTGACAACGCACCGACCGGACATACATTGACACATTGTCCGCATTGCATACAGTTGACATCATTGAAACTCGCATCGAAGACAGGTCCAACCGTAGTTTTGAATCCACGGTTGATATAACCGAGAATTCCTAAACCCTGAACATCTCTACATGTATTGACACAACGTCCGCATAAGATACATTTGGATGTATCGCGAACGATTCCAAAAGCAACATCATCATAGGTTGGTTTTGTATGCGCCCCCTCGAAAGCAGTCTGACGAACATTGACTTCTTGAGCAACAGCCTGTAATTCACAATTTTGATTACGGATACATGACAAGCAGTCTTTGGAATGGTTGGACATGATAAGTTCAACGGTATTACGACGTGCATCGATCGCACGGGCTGAATGAGTCAAAACTTCCATTCCATTGCTGACAGGATAGATACAAGCAGCACCTAAACTCCGTGAACCTTTGATTTCAACAGTACAGACACGGCAAGCACCGCTGGCTGTACAGTCTTTCAAATAACACAACGTAGGAATATGAACGCCGGCTTTTTCAGCCGCTTGAAGCACTGTCGATTTAGCATCGACTTCAACTTCGATATTATTGATTTTTACTTTTACGTTTGCCATAATTCCTCCTACACCCGTTCAACGGCGCCAAAACGGCAGGCAGTCACACAGGATCCGCACTTGATACATTTAGAAGCATCGATGACATAAGGTACTTTACCCAAGACACCGGAAATCGCATTGGTCGGACAACCGCGTGCACAGAGTCCGCACTTACGGCAAGCCTCTTCTTTGATACTGTATGTCAGCAGATGTTTACATACTTTTGCTGGACATTTTTTATCCTGAACATGAGCGAGATATTCATCTTTGAATAAACGCATCGTCGATAAGACTGGATTAGGAGCGGTCTGACCAAGTCCACATAATGAAGTATCTTTGATCATATAGGCGAGATGTTCCATCTCATCCAACATTTCCATCGTTCCCCTGCCTTCGGTGATATCCGTCAGCATTTCCAATAGACGTTTCGTACCCACTCGGCATGGTGTACATTTACCACAGGATTCATCGACGATGAAATCCATGTAGAAACGCGCTACGTCGACCATACAGTTATCTTCATCAAGGACGATCATTCCACCGGATCCCATCATTGAACCCAAAGCTACTAGGTTATCAAAATCGATGGGTGTATCTAAATCATTTTCAGTTAAACAACCGCCACTTGGACCGCCCGTCTGAACGGCTTTAAAGTTTTTATTGTTTGGACAACCGCCGCCGATTTCATAGACAACTTCGCGGAGCGTTGTTCCCATCGGAACTTCGACAAGACCCGTATTAGTAATCTTACCACCCAAGGCAAATACTTTGGTTCCTTTGGATTTTTCGGTACCTAATTGAGTAAACCAGGCACCTCCCTTATTGATGATCTGCGCAACATTCGCAAATGTTTCGACATTATTAATGATCGTAGGTTTGCCCCAAACACCGCTGACGGCCGGAAACGGAGGTTTCGCACTCGGCATTCCGCGTTTTCCTTCGATGGAAGCAATGAGTGCAGTTTCTTCTCCGCAAACAAAGGCGCCTGCTCCAAGACGAATCTCAATCGTAAAATCAAAACCGCTTGAGAAGATATTCTTACCCAACAAACCAAGTTCTTCGGCTTGGTTGATAGCGATCACTAAACGATCGACCGCAATTGGATATTCAGCCCGAATATAGATATAACCATGATTGGCACCGATCGCATAACCGGCGATTGCCATCGCTTCAAGAACACAATGCGGATCGCCTTCTAAAACAGAGCGGTCCATAAAGGCTCCCGGATCGCCTTCGTCAGCATTACAGATAACGTATTTGTCACCTTTGGGTTGATTGGCTGCGAACTGCCATTTGACACCTGTCGGGAATCCGCCGCCGCCACGGCCGCGTAAACCAGAGAGTTTTAATTCATCGATGACTTGTTGCGGGGTCATGGATGTTAGTACTTTACCTAACGCCATATATCCGTCTACTGCGATGTATTCGTTGATATCTTCAGGATTGATAACACCGCAGTTTTTCAATGCGATGCGTTTCTGTTTGGCATAGAAACGAATTTTATCGATTTCGAAGATCTTTTCTTTCGTTTCCTCATCGATATCCGTCAATTCCAGACGTTTGACCGGACGACCCTTATAAATGTGTTCGCTGACGATCTCAGCAACATCAGCCACTGTAACATGACAGTAGAACACTTTATCAGGATGGATCGCAACGATCGGTCCTTTTTGACATAGACCGAAACATCCGGTCTTGATTACTTTGACTTCACTGCTCAGACCGGCTTTCGCCAGTTCTTCATGAAATTTTTCGACAACTTGAGCTGATTCCGAAGAAGTGCAGCCGGTGCCGGCACATACAAGTACTTGTAATCGTTCCATAGTTTTCTCCTTATTTAGCCGAATCAACGGTGTATGCTTCCAAAACCGTATCGTTTCCGACATGACTCTTTAAAATTTCTACTGCTTTTGCCGGGTCAACATGTACATACGTTATTTTTTTACCGTCCGGTCCACTGATTTCAACAATGGGTTCGAGTGTACACATACCGATACATCCGGTCTGACTGATAGTACAAGAATAGGTGTTATTCGCACTTTCCTCTACCAATGCATTCAATACCGGTCGAGCACCGGCAGCTATTCCGCAGGTCGCCATACCGACGATAACACGATAACGGGCATCGCCTTCACGCATACTTACACGTTTCTTCGCTTCATCGCGAAGTTTCTGCAGGTCACTTAATGATTTCATTCTTCATTCCTCCTTGTACTTGAATGAGCTGAATTTGCTGTTGGATATACTCCTGTATCCAAGAAAGGATTTCCGGTTCCGCGAGCGAAACTTCATCCTGTAATTCCATTTTGATTTCTTCTGAAGAAAAACTGAATTTCAGATCTTCGAATGAATAATTAAGCGAAAGAATCAATTCCGGGCTCCCTTGTAATAGGGCTCCGATGGTTTCAGCGATATTGCCAAGAGGCGGACGGTCCCAGTGCGAATACGGCACACGTACTCCAATCGACGTGCCTTCACCTACTTTTGAAGTAAGGTAAAACGCTCCATTACACTGCGTTGCCATACCTTCCAACAGGGGTATTCCCAGTCCGATTTTACGCGTTGTACGAGTTGTACCGTAGGGACTGCGAACTCTTTTCAACAGTTCGGTATCCATTCCGATACCGTTATCCGTTATGTCCATCGTAAATAGATCGTTCAATTTACTTTCACTGATCGTGATACTAACAACAGTTGCTTTGGCACTGATTGAATTTTGTACGATATCCAGTAAATGCATGGCCATATCTTGCATCATTGTTGCTCTGCCCAGAAACGATTCCATTCGGTTTCTGTAATACAATGCTGAGCTTCGGAAATATCAATCAGCGTATGTGCATCGGAATTCATAAAAAAGATCGGATCTTTCATCCATGTGTGTAATCTCAGTACTTTATCGATCTGTTCGGGTTTGGTGACTTCCAAACCATCAAACGGGAGGTCCTTTGGGATAAACCCCAGTTGACTCATGATTCCGTTTTTACGATCAATGATATGTGCAAGTACCGCTTTACCATCGTAATTGTGAATCGCTGCCATTACTTCTTCAAGTGAAGCATCGAGTGAGAAGATCAAACAATCCTCTTCATAGTCGATCACTTCATCGAGTGCGTTGAACAGTAATTGATTTCCAAAGAAATGCGGGTTATTGGGAAAATGTTTCCGAACGGAAACAACCCATAAACCGAAGGCTTCGGCACGCTCAATTTCAGTGAAGTAACTCAAGACATGAACTTCTTCGCGGGTTTGAATTTCAGCACCAAAGATGTACCGTAGGCCTGCTTTTAAGGCAGTTTCAGCCATCATACGTTGTTGCGCCATACTGTTATGATCGGTAACGGAAATCAGTTCCAGCCCCTTCAATAGAGCCATATTGACGATGTTATTGCATGACATATCGTCCATTGCGCAAGGTGATAGAGCGGAATGGATGTGCATGTCGTAAAACATATCAGAATCCCAGTCGAACAAACTCACGGGCGGCTTGATAACTTGATAGATCACTATATAAGATGGCGATGTTTTCACTAGCCGCCTGGTCTAACGCATCGTCATTTAAGCGGGCTCCATGTGCAACAACAATACAACTTAATTCACGAAGTACGGCCACCGCTATAATATTGGAATGCGCTTGAACCGTGATCCAGGCATTACCTGTTTCTCCATGTCCCATCACCCAACTAAGTAGGTCACCGGTAAAGACACCGTTTATTTCTTTGGTTTTGGATACATCGCTACCGATGCAAGTCCAACCTGTCGCTTCTTGTAACTGAGCTATATTCATGATTCATCCTCGCTTTGACCGCGTATGCGGCAATGATTCAGTGTCTGACGACCGGCTACGATTTCTTCTGCCATGATTCGACAAGAAGCAAAACCGCAAGCACCGCAATCATAACCCGGCAGTTGTTCAAGCTGCGCATTCACACGGGCAAACTCTGCTAATCTTTCTTGCATCGATATTGCTTGACGTGTTTCGACCGGCTGTCCGGCCGATTGGTTCCGATGAACTTTGGCAATCGGACCGGTGGCATTCTCTAAATGCTGACGCATGTGGATATTACCTTCAAATGGATTACCCCATAAAAGATTTCCTCCGACGCAACCATTGATGCAATTGGAGAGATGCAGATAATGAACTCCTTTTAACTGTGCAAATTCAGCTAAATCAAGGGCCAACTGAACTTTCTCAAGCCCATCAGCGACGATCG
Organism: Erysipelotrichales bacterium; assembly: GCA_038204785.1. GTDB lineage: Bacteria > Bacillota_I > Bacilli_A > Erysipelotrichales > Erysipelotrichaceae > GWE2-51-13. Next base: position 7,044 of record JBBRCP010000050.1, on the reverse strand, counting down.
TAAACGGCCGGTAACGTTCATCACTGAAGATTCCACTGGTGACCATACGTATCCCTTCGGGACAACAATCCACCGGTTCACGTTCCTCTGAAAAACTTCGGCTGATCAATGGAAACAGATCCACAACAGCCATTGCGTGATCGATCGCACTGTTAGATTCACCGTAAGGATATTTAGCCAACGGTAGTTTCGACATGCATTCGCATAGTAGAAATATACCGACGGATCCTTCGAAATTCGCATATTGTGAACGAATATCCTGCGCTGCTAGTTCTGCCGATAAGTCAAGCGGTATCAGATTATTCAATAACATCGGATACTTAACTTCGATCAAGCGATTGATGACCGGGCAGAATGATGAAATGATATAGTCGTCAGTATGTTTACTGGCGTATTCATATGTTTCTTCATAAGCTGCACCATCATAAGCACTCAGATCGATCACTCGTTCGAAACCGAATTTTTTGATTGTCGCAAACAATTCTTCAATCTGTTTCTGATCATCGCAATCACCATATAAAGAAGTCGGAATCAACGCGATTCGAATGTCATAGTTATCCAAATCATCTAATGTACTGCCCTTGGCCTGAAGACCTTGATTGACACAGGCATCAATGCAACGACCGCAGTTGATGCAGCGGCCTTTATTGATTCGTACACGTTCATCTTTGATTGAAATCGCTTCAACCGGACAAACACGCAAACATTTCAGACATTTCTGGCATTTAGCCAATGTATAACTAACAACACTACTCATGTGCTTACCTTGAAAGCAATCGTTAGATTCGTTCCGCTTTCGGATGAAGTCAAATCAAATTCATCGGCCATACGTTTGATATTCGGAAGTCCCATACCCGCTCCAAAACCGAATTCACGAGCTTTTTCGCTGGCTGTCGACCATCCCGGCTGCAAGGCTTTTTGTACATCGGGAATCCCCGGACCAATATCGACAAAGCTGAACCGAATTTCGCTGTCATCGATAAACAGATCGATCTTCCCTCCGTATGAATGAATGATCATGTTGATTTCTGCCTCATAACAGGCAACCGCTATTCTCCGCAGCAGATCGGATTGGAGTCCGATTTGTTTAAGCAGTTGTTTGATCTGACTCGAAACTCTGCCTGCATTGGCATAATCTTCACGGTGGATCACATAGTTCATCTCAATCATAGGATTTTGTTGCAGTTGCGAGTCCCTCCATATAGAGAACACCGCATGCCTCGTACATCGAGTAACCGGTACTAAAGACATTCATTTCCATCTCTTTGGCCAATTGCAGATCTTCCGGCGGAAGTTCTTTACTTCGGACATAAATAATGGTCTGAATATCCAACATTTCAGCCGTACGTAACGATTGTGCGTTCTGAAGTCCGGTTAGCAGAAGAGTATGATTTGTATCTGATTTGACCATCGCCAAAGCATCACTCATCAAATCCGTTGCCGAAACACAGGTATACTCACGATCTAAAATTCGCGGATCGTGAACCCACATGGTTTTGGCATTCAGGCTCTGCAATACCTGTGATAATTTCATACTAATTATTACCAACCGCCGGCGCTTGATTTCGCTCGAGTTTAATGATCAATTTGATCGCATCTTCAAGTGTCTTCGAGGTAGCCGCGATACCGATAACGGTACCATCGATAACGGCGACCGGAGCTAATCCGCAGGCGCCTAAACAACGTGTCGCATCCAATGAAAATACACCATCGTCGCTAGTTCCGTTGACCGGACTCTTCGTTAAGTCTTGGATGCGACTCAGAAGATCCTGAGCACCTTTGACATAACAAGCAGTTCCCATACAAACATTAACAACATGTTTTCCTTTGGGTTTAATAGTAAACTGTGAGTAGAAAGTCACAACACCGTAAACTTCTGCAGCTGATGTGCCGCTGGCTTTGGCAATCATCTCCATGGCCTCAAACGGAATATAGCCCAAATCGTGCTGTACGTCGTGAAGCATAAGTTTGATTGGTCCCGGACGGTCTTGATGCCGTGCGACGATTTCGGTAATCATATCCAATGATTTTACTGATAACTTTTCCATACCCAACGCTCCTTTTTTTGCTTTATGTTATCGATTTCTTTCAGAAACCGTTATAACCGCATTCAAGATGAAATCGATCAGAATAGAAAGAAGTATCATCCAACCAGTCCAAGCGAAGATCGCGACCATATCAAGATTGATTCGCCCAAGATATAGTTGTTGACCGATACCGGTCTGTACTTGGCCGAGAATTTCAGCCATAACACCAACTTTGAATCCAAGTGATAAAGCGGTTTTGATTCCCTCCATCAATGACGGATAAAGCATCGGTAAGATCACTTTAGTCAATCGATTCAAGAAAGTCTCGGGATACATACGGGATACATCCATCAAGTCCGGATTAATTGACATCATCCCACTGAGAATTTGAGAATAAAGTACCGGAAATAAAATCAAAAACACAATAACGGTAACACTTCCTTCAGAACCCAACCAAACGAGTACCATAAACATATAGGTGATATTCGGGATCGTTTTACTTAATGTAACAAGCGGTGTAAGCCATTCTCGAATATTTTTTTTGAGTCCGGATGATATTCCGGTGATCAGAGCGAACAACAATGCCCAAGCGCATCCAATGACTACCCGTGTTAACGTGATATACAAATTACTGTATAATTTAGTTTGAAACATCAAAGCGATCATACGCATAAGGACTTCCGTAAACGACGGTAATAGCAATGAATTCCCGACAAATAATGAAGCAATCTGCCAACCTGCTATAATCACTATCCATGAGAGCACCTGTCGGTATCGCATCTTCTCACCTCGCTGATCGTCTCGGTTAACGCGTAAATTATATCATATAATTTGATAGTAAAATCACTAGCAAGGATTTTTTTCGGCCTTTTTAGATCGTAAATTCGGTTAAATCGTACTCCAAAATGTAAATAATTATGTTTGTTTCATTGAGTTCGAAAATAATGATTTGGTCCTCTTATTTAACTAGTTTAAAAGTTAGCAACTGTCACAAGTATTCTATCACAACACACATAGTTTGAGGATGAAAATTCAATAAACGGTCAATATTTACATGTTTTCAGCGATAAACAGGTTGATTTTGATAATTATCGGTTGTTTTTTTTGTTTTACGAATTACATCCTTTCACAAGTGAAACCATAAAAAAGCGAGTACGCAATGTACTCGCTTAGACTAGTTAACAGCTAGATTAGTGATGTCGGTGATGCCAAACAACTTTAAAAACGCCGTAATTTCTTTCAATGAGTCGGATGCTTTCGTCGGTTTGATGTTCATCTTTGACCATGCACTTGCGATGATCTCACCACTGGCTACTCCAAGAACTTCCGGCGTCACTGTTTTGACATCCGCAACCACTTTGGTTGTGTCTGTATTGATTGAAGTGACATACTTTTTCATTTCGGTAAAACGCAGATCAACTTGTTTCAACATCGATGCATCTGCATCCGCTTTAACAAAGAGTGCAGCTTGCGGATAGTTTTCAAGCCCTGTTACTTTTTTCCATTCAGCTTGCAGATCGGCAACGACTTGCAGGTTTAATCCCACTGTTTTTGCTTTTGCGATTGCGGCCGTCACAGCCGGTTCAGCCAACAAGCCAACATTCACTTTTTTACTCAAAAGTTGCACTTGAACATCGGCAACTGAGTTAAAATATTGGACTGTACGCTTTGATTTAAGTGATGTGGAAACACTATCCCAGATTTTTTGTGGAACAGCCGCTTGACCAAACATGGCTAACACCCCTTCTTGATTCAGCGCATCCGCCGAATCCGCAACGACATAGAGATTACCCCATGTGATGATTCCGTAAAGTTTATATTTGGATTTACCTTTAGTGATCAGTGCTGCTCCCAAGTTGATCGGAGCGATGATGATGTCACTACCCGTCGTTGAATTGATGAACTGAGCTGAGATAACATCCGTTCCGTCAACTAATTTAATATCATCGATTTTATCAACCAGTAAGGGTAATAAAGCCAATGCCGGTGCTCCTTTGGGAGCTAGGATCGTAATCTGTTCTTTCTTCACGGAAGTACATCCACTTAGCAGAACACTCAGCAGTAAAAGTACAAAACAACTTTTCTTCATATTTTTTTCTCTTTGATCTCACTTAGAAGTGCTGCGATCCATGAATCAACCGATTCTACGATATTTTCCGTTTTATTATATCGGCGCACATTGACCTGATTGGCAGCTACTTCACCATCGCCGATAACGATTTGAACCGGAATCTTTTTGACTTGAGCTTCACGAATACGATAGCCGAGTTTTTCATTTCGGTCATCGATTTCGACACGGATATTCAAATCAAGTAAACGTTCTTTAAGTTGATTGCAATATTCAAGATGCAAGACCGGATGGACGGGAATGATCTCAACTTGTACCGGTGCCAACCATAATGGGAATGCTCCGCCAAAATGTTCGATTAGGATTCCGATGAAACGTTCGACAGACCCGAATATTACCCGATGCAACATGACCGGACGCTTTTTGCTTCCGTCACTATCAACGTATGTGAGATCAAAACGTTCCGGTAGGTTCATATCTAACTGAATCGTTCCGCACTGCCATACGCGACCCAAGGAGTCCTGAATATGGAAATCCAGTTTCGGGCCATAGAAGGCTCCATCGCCCGGATTGATCTTACATGCTTTACCAGCAGCATGGCAGGCTTTCTCAAGAATGGCTTCTGAACGATCCCAAACTGCGATTTCACCGATGTATTTTTCAAGAGGGCGAGTTGAAAGTTCAATCGTATAGGTTAGATTAAATACCGAGTAAATCCGGTCGATAAATGCGATCAATCGTACTACTTCACTCTCAATTTGATCCTCAGTCATAAAAATATGGGCATCATCTTGGGTAAAGTTACGAACTCTAAATAAGCCATTCAGTGCCCCGCTGGCTTCATGACGATGAACCAGACCTAGTTCTCCGACACGTAATGGAAGATCCTTGTAGGAGTGAAGTGAATTCTTATATACCAACATACCACCCGGGCAGTTCATAGGTTTGATTGCATATGATTTATCATCGATTTCGGATGTATACATATTTTCACGATAATTAAACCAATGACCGGAAACTTCCCATAATTGTTGTGAAAGCATGATTGGTGTTTGGATAAACTGATATCCTTCTCTTGTGTGTTCATCATACCAAAAATTTTCTAAAATATGACGAAGGATCATTCCCTTCGGTAACCAGAATGGAAATCCAGGGCCGAATTCGCTCATCATGAATAGATCCAACTCACGACCTAGTTTCTTATGATCACGTTTTTTCGCTTCTTCCAACATGTTTAAATGATTGTCTAATTCTTCTTGGGTTGCGAAACAGATACCATAGATGCGTTGTAACATCTTATTATCGGAATCACCTTTCCAATAAGCGCCGGATACCTTCAACAGTTTATAAAATTTGAGTTCTTTAACCGTAGCCACATGCGGACCACGACAAAGGTCAACGAATTCACCTTGGCGGTATGCGCTGATAATCACACCCTCCATATGGGAGATCAGTTCAATCTTATATGGATCGTCTTTGAACATCTCCAAGGCTTCTTCTTTACTTAATTCTTCACGCGAAATACGTTTTCCGTCTTTCGATATTTTTTTCATCTCGGCTTCGATTTTCGGAAGATCATCTTCACTCAGTACGGCATCTCCCAGATCGATGTCATAATAGAAACCTTCGGTAATGACAGGTCCTACCCAAAACATCGCCTGTGGATACAGTCGTTTAACGGCCTGTGCCATTAAATGGGCACACGAGTGGTTGAGTACGTTTAATTGTTCGTTTTCTTTAATATTGATCATAGTGTTTGTTCCCTTTCATACAAAAAGACCCCCATCCAAAGGACGAGAGTCTCGCGGTACCACCTTAATTCACATTGCTGTGCACTTCATTCGTTAACGCCGAACACGGAACTTTTTCAAAAGTTCTACTCACAGGTGGTAAATCGGAATGTTTGATGGAAGATTGCACCTTGCTCTTCCTCTCTGTAATCAAACGTTTCAGCTATTGTCCTGATCGCTGTAGTTAATTTAGTTATACACAATGTGATCGATAAAGTCAACTAAAATACAAAGTTACCATTATTGAATAGTTCGATTTCTTTACCCTCATGAGTAATTCCGGTGATCTTCATGTCAGCACTGCCGAACATGAAATCTTGATGCTCCATCGAGTTATTGGAACCGATGGCTTTAAGTTCTTCTTGTGTCATCTCGGTTCCGTTTTTGACATTCATCGGATAAGCACGACCAAGTGCCAAATGGCAAGATGCATTTTCATCAAACAGCGTATTCAAGAATAAGATCTTACTGTTTGAGATCGGCGAATCATGAGAGATCAACGCAACTTCACCTAGATAACGACTACCTTCATCAAACTCAAGTAATCCTTCTAATGTATCTTTTTCTTTGGCGGCATCGAAATCAATAACTTTACCGTCTTTGAATTGTAACTCAAATCCATCGATGAGACGACCTTGATAATTCAAAGGTTTGGTTGCAACAACCTTCCCGTTGACACCGAATTTATAAGGCATACAGAATGATTCTTCGGTCGGCATATTCGGATTGAATTCGATTCCTTTTACGGAATAACCGCTTCCGCCTGCCCAAATGTGATTTTCAACCAGTTCCAACATCAGATCAGTACCTGTCGAACTTACAAAATGTAATTTTTTGAAATTAAAATCATTTAAGATTCGGTTATGATTGGCAAGTGTTTGATTGTGTTTTTTCCACTCAGCCACCGGGTCATTGTTTTCTTCGACTCGTACTGCTTTGAGAATAGCATCCCAAAGACGGTCAACTGCTTCAGCAGGTTCAAGATCCGGAAATACTTTTACAGCCCAAGCGGTCGTAGGTATTGAAACGACTGACCATTGTGTCTGATCACCCATCATAAATGCTTGGTAATCTTTGGTTGCTTTACGTGAAGCGATATTAGCACGTTGAACTTTGATTGGATCAACATCACCCAAAAGTCCCGGTGTCGGGGCATGAA
>JBBRCP010000049.1:0-12980 GCA_038204785.1 Erysipelotrichales bacterium | reverse complement strand
AGATGGCGGATTCCAGAAGAATGTGGATCTGTTTAAAAAATATACTAGATTGTATTGATCATTAAGTTATTCAAACCTTCCGTCGATTTATGTCGGAAGGTTTGATTTTCTAAAACGATAAAAGGAAAAACAAAATGAAACACGAAATCCAACGAATGAGGTATTATCTCTCTACCACTCAAACAAGTATCGACACTATTTTGAACCGTGTTGATTCGCTGATTCAAAAAGTAAAAGAGGTAGAGATTCTTCCAACGACTGTGATCTACTTGATTGGAAATGGATCTTCGGGTGAAGGGGTCAGAATCGCATCGTATCTGGCGCTGGAACTTTTCAATCGTAGTCCGATCTGTGTTTCTCCATATCAATTCACGCATTCCACAAGTAAAGTCTTGCATTCGCAAGACATCGTTATCGTACTCTCGCAAACAGGGACCAGTCATGAAGTCGTGGAAAGTCTGCGCATCGCAAAGAATCATCACGCTAAATCCATCGCACTTACCGCTACGATTGAATCACCATGCGCTAAATTAGCTGATATTCCTATCCTCTTGGAAGAGTGTGTCGAAGATGTTGATTACAAGGTAACCGGGGTAGTGGGCTTGTTGGTTGGCTTGTGGATCGTGTTGATCGGTATCGCTAAAGCCAATCATTTGATTTCAGATAGCGATAGCGAAGGTATGCAGAAACAATTAGTTGAATTGAATCAGCACTATAATGACTACGCGCAAGTAGCTGAAAGATGGACAAAAAAGAATATCGAACGTTTGGAGGCTTGTTTCACCTTAACCGTCTTAGGGAGTGGCGCTTTAGTTGAAACTGCGAGTGAACTGTCGGTCAAAGCGATCGAAGTTCAAAACAGATATTCACTGGCGATGGATACCGAAGAGTTCTTACATGGCGTATGTGCTGCGAATCCGACATCGAATCTGATTGTTTTATTAGTTGACGAAAGTACGTTAGCTTATTCAAAAAAAGTTTACCAGGCGATCAAAGAACGCAATCAAGAAGTAGTCTGGATCGGAATGGATGCCCCTGAAGGCGACCTTGATCTAGATTTGATCTGTATGGGGAAATTTGCGACACTGCAATTCTTCCCGGTGATTCACTCACTCTTGATCAATTGGGCAGAAATGAAAGATCATGGTAGCATTGGGACAGAAGTATTCGCCTATTATCAAGCATGTTTGGATGTACGAGAAAAAAATTAAAGGGATTCTATTTAATCCCGGGAGATAATAACATGCTGGCAAGCGAAAGACTAATCTATATCATCAACCGCCTGAACGAACATCCGGCTGTCACGATTCGACAACTTTCGCAAGAACTCGTCATTTCCGAAGCAACTGTACGACGTGATCTTGATGAACTGCAGAAACAGGGACGTTTGACGCGTCAACATGGTGGAGCTGTTCTGGATAGTATTTTACATACATTGACTCAGTTCACTGACAAGAATGTCAATGAGAAGAGTTTGATCAATATTGAACAAAAACAGAAAATTGCCCAGATCGCTGCGACACTGATCAAAGAGGGTGATTGTATCTTTATCGACGGCGGATCAACGCTAATTTTCTTGTTATCCCATTTGCGGGATAAACACATTCAGATTGTGACACCGAATATGATGTTGATGAAGAACTTGAAACCAATCATCGGTTCGACCCACTTCCTAGGCTGAACCTATGATCCGTATTACGAAATGGTGATCGGATCTGACACGACTCATGATACCGGTAATTTTCGCTATGATCTGGCATTTATCGGAGCAGCAGGGATCGATCCGATCACCAAAGAGATCTATACAGTATCCATTGAAACAGCCGCTTGTAAGAAAGCTGCCATGAACAACTCGGTGAAAAGTGTTCTTCTTATCGATTCGAGTAAATTCACGCAACGCGGATTCTGTTATTTCGCTTCGAGTGATGAATTTGATCAGATCATCAGTGATAGTTTGCCGGAATCCGCTCATAACATCGATCATTTGAGAATAAAATAAACATTAAAAGTACATCAACTTACGTAAAAGGTGTCATTCGGAATTACTTTCGAATGACACCTTTTGTTTATCGTGAACCCCGATTATTTTGTTTGCGTTTTGATGACTCTACGTAATTTACCTTTGATTGGCGTGGTTTGTAACTGATTCAAAACCTGAGCACCCTTATGATTCAGAATCTCGACATCGGTAAATAACTCACCGATTTGAATGACACCGATATCTTCGGCACTCATTTCCTTTAATCCGCACAGGGCTCCGACGATATCGACAGCCCGGATCTTTGCCTGTTTTCCGGCTCTGATTTGAAGTTGCAGAATACCGGCATTGAGTGCTGAACCTTTTTTGGCTTTCACCGGTGTTAAAGTAGCTTTCTTATAAGCAAATTCCGGTTTAGCCGCATTCAACATCGCCGTTGTCGGTTGTTCATAGATCAACAAACTCTGTTCGATAAAATTTTCTATGTTGTTGATGTACTTACCTTGATTGCGATTCACAAACGTAATCGCTTTTCCCAACTTATCAAAACGTCCGGTACGACCGATCCGATGCACATACATTTCGCATTCAAGCGGTGGATCATAGTTGATGATCAGTGAAACTCCGTCAATGTCTAAACCGCGTGCCGCAACATCTGTGGCTATTAAATAGCGGAATGCCCCTCGTTTAAAATCATTGATCACAACTGTCCGGTCAACTTGTTCTAAACCTCCGTGTAATTTATAAACAGGATAGTGTAGATCGGTCAACTCCCAGCAGATATCATCTACGGTTGCTTTTTGATTCGCAAAGATGATACAACTATCCGGATTCTCCATCGTGAGAACTTCCTTAAGTGAACGTAATTTATCTGTTGCAATGACATCCATTTTATATTGTTCAATTCGATCAGAGACTTTATTCTCATCTTCGATTCGAATCATTAGTGGATCACGACTGTAGGATTTGATCATCTTGTCGATCGCCGGAGGAATTGTAGCTGAAGATAAAACGGTTTGACGGTTCTTGGGTACATTCTTAAGAATTTGATCCATCGTCGGGATGAATCCAAGTTTCAGCATCTCGTCAGCTTCATCAATGATCAAAAAACGAATTCCCGAAAGATCCAGTGTTCCATCTTCAATGTGTTCTAATACACGTCCCGGTGTACCAACGACAACGTGCGTTTTTTGTTTTAATTCGCTGACTTGGACACTGTAAGGTGTTTTACCAATCAACAGTGCGACTTTAACACGTTTGAATCGTCCGATATTGAAGATATCTTCTTTGATCTGCATCGCTAATTCGCGTGTGGGTGCTAATACAAGCGCCTGCGGCTTGTTTTCTTCCCAATCCAGCATTTGTATCACAGGGATGGCATAAGCGGCTGTCTTGCCACTACCGGTCTGTGACTGTATGACTACGTCACTCTTTTTTAACATGGCTTCAATCAATACCGATTGAACATTGGTAGGTTGTTTATAATTCAACAGCTCGATCGCATTCAGTATTTCTTCTTGTAATCCAAACTTCGCAAAGGCGTTTTTTTTCATAATATTTTTTTCATTCTTTCTTGTAGTTGATTTGTTATTTATAGCCTATGTATTATAACATGAGTTGTCAATACTTATGAAAAGTGACCTTACTTGATCAAATTGATGATCTTTTTTTATACCTGAATTCACTCTGAATAAACTGTTTTCTATTAATTTGATAGGTCGCAACCAGTGTGCTCAATCGGACCATCCTATCAATTAGAGGCCAAAAATGGTATAATACACAAGTAATGAGATTATGAGATGTCTGCAATTCAGGTATTGCGACAGGAAAAACAATTAAGAGAGACAACGAAATTTTTAAATTGCTTTTACTCATATCGTTTCATTCGAAAATTAAGCAGATTTATATTTTGTTAATAGATGGTTTCAATTATATGTGTTTATTTACGATCAGAAATGATCCAGGAGGATATGAATATGAATGAAGAAATTAAAGTTAGCACATCAGAAGAAATTTTTACTGCTCGTCGCGTTATTTACTATATATTAGGTGTTATAGAAATCTTACTTGGAGCTCGACTTGTATTTAGATTATTAGGTGCTAACGCTAGCGGCGGTTTTATTTCATTCATCTATTCGCTGACAAAAGTATTTGTTGCACCGTTTGCGTTGATTTTTAGTTCAGCAGTTACCGATGGTCTTGAAACTAAAGCTGTCTTAGAACCAGGAACAATTATTGCGATGGTCGTTTACGCCATCATAGCTTGGGGAATTGTTAAACTGATCATCATCATGCGTGAACGTAATTCAATCAATTCGAAATAATATCTACTTTATTTCATAGTCGTCGTCGATTTTTTTCAGTGATTGATCATCTGAGAAAACAACAAGAATAAAAAGCTGCCGAAATAGTTAGTTAATAGAGATATTTAAAAACAAGGAGTGGAGTATGGAAAAACCAAATAACAAACTTAAACCTATACGTGTCAAACTCATTTTTAATCCAATCGCTGGATCGAATGATGAATCACCCATTCAATTGATGAGTATTATCAAAGAAATGCAGGCGTGGGGACTCGTTCCGGAGACATTTTTGATTGAAGCAGGTTGTGATCTATCAAAGGTAGTCAAAGACTCAATTGAACAAGGTATCAAGCATATTGTTGTATGTGGAGGTGATGGAACGATCGAGTCCGTTGCCCGTGAGATGATTGGAACTCAGGCGATTCTTGGTATTATACCCGGTGGCACAGCCAATAATGTAGCCCTTAGTTTAGGGATCCCCACCGACATTCCATCAGCGATCCGTTTACTTCGCAAAGGTAAACGGACTAAGATCGATATCGGAATTGCGACTTGCGGTAAAACATCGACTCCTTTTGTTGAAGTGTGTTCAGTTGGATTATTTTCGACACTCTATGCAACAGGAGATGATATTCAACATGGAGATATCACGAAGATCGGTGATTTTTTATCGACCTTCCTAGCAACGCCACCATCAACGATCCATTTCACACTCGATAACAATAAAGACGTTGAGAAACTAGGACATGTTGTGTTGATCACAAATATGCCGTATGTCGGACGTCATTATCAAGTAGGCGAATTGGGTTCTTACAATGATGGATTGTTGGATGTGATGTTTTTTTCCGATTTAACAAAATTGGATATTATCGGTTATGTAATCAAAGGAACGGGTGCGAATGTTGAGGAAGATGCTAGAATTCAACACTTTCATGTTAAGAAAATATCGATTGAAACCGATCCACCGATGCCTGTTATGGTCGATGGAATCAAATTGGGTGAAGGCTCAGTTCATATTGTAATCAAAAAACAGGCGCTGAATGTGATCGTCGGAGATCCTGTGATAAAAGAGGCGTCAGATAAAGGTGAATAAATCTGTGAAAAACGATCCCAAAGAAGTTAAAAAAGTAAACGAAATAAAAAAAGTAAAAGAAGTTAAAGAAGTAAAAATACCAGAACTTGAGATCGATAGTTTCTGGGAAAAGATCATCAACCGAGTAAGCCGTATTCACAGAATCTATTGGATACTGGCTTTTATCCTTATGTTGATACTGTTTGTACCGATGGTACCGACCTATGTTTGGGCTTATTTTTGGGATAGCATCAAAGCACAAAAAATAATGCTTGTCCTACTAGCGGTATTTACATTTGTGGCATTGTCACTGATTTGGACAGTGGGACAACAATTCGATGTATGGGTATTTATGTATTTTAACATGCACGGAAAACGTGGCCCACGATTAGATGCACTCATGTTGGGCGTTACGCAACTTGGTAATTTCGTCTTCGCAATGATCGTTGCTGCACTTTTATACGTAAGTGGAAATCATATTGTTGCTTATGAACTGATATTAGGAACCATGATCCTGGGTCTTGTTGTTCAGCTAATGAAGACGATGATCCGCCGTACACGGCCATACATCAAGTTAGAAAACATTCGTATCGTCGGTTCGCGCGCCAGTGGACAATCATTTCCAAGCGGACATACAAGTCAGGCCTTTTTTATCGCAACGGTATTAACGAGTTTTCTCCCACAGAGTCTATATATTGGCATACTCTTTTATTTGATTGCTTTAATCGTAGGGATCACACGTATTTATGTCGGAATGCATTATCCGCGCGATGTGATCGGCGGGGCAATGTTAGGAACGTTGATGGGTCTCTTCGGCGTAATTATCAATAATTACATCTTTATGATCAGATAAATTTAGTGCGTCAGGAGTCGGTTTGCTATTGTTTGTGAAATAAGTTATGATTACACTGACAACCTTGTCAACTTTAATAAGTTGTCAGAATACAGTGTTAAAAACTGATCGATATCGAATGTCGAGTCAAAATCAGTTCAAGAATATTGATCAACGGAAAGTCGTCGCTTCCTGATATTTTTGTTTATAATCAGTCTTGATTCAACAAAAAGGAGAATTTATGAAAATCGCAGTAATCGGAACATCCAGAAAAGAAAATGAAAAGAGGGTGGCAATCCATCCGGATCAAATCAATTTGATTTCAGAAGAAATACGCAGCCAATTAGTTTTCGAAAAGGGCTATGGTATTGATTTTGGAATGAGTGATGACACAATCGCTTCTTTGACGGGCAACCAACCGAAGGATCGTAAATTCTTATATAAGAACTTCAATGCTTTTTTGATCACAAAGCCTGTTATTGAAGATTTTAAAGATATGAAAGACGGATCAATGGTTTGGGGATGGGTCCACAGCGTTATGCAAGAAGATGTAGCTCAGATCGCCATCGATAAGAAACTAACGTTGATTGCTTGGGAAAATATGCATTATAATTCAGCACGCGGACGTACTCACATCTTTCAAAAGAATAATGAAATGGCTGGTTATTGCGGTGTTCAACATGCCTTGCAATTACGCGGCATAGATGGTACCTTCGGAGCAGATAAACGAGTGAGTATTCTGAGTTTGGGTTCTGTAAGTCGTGGATCGATCTATGCGTTAAAAGGGCATGGATTTGAGGATATCACAGTATATACGAGACGTCCTTCCCATTTAGTAGCTGATCGTCTTCCGGGCGTTACCTATCGTCAGTTAACACGCAATGAGGATAATCGATTCATGACCGTAAATGAACAGGGAGAAGATATCTCACTGATCGAAGAATTGGCTCAATCTGATATTATTGTTAACGGTGTATTGCAGGACCAAAATAATCCTTCGATCTTTGTTACTGATCGAGATGTTGAGTTGTTCGAGAAGGAGTGTTTGGTTGTCGATATCAGTTGTGATGATAGAATGGGTTTCAGTTTTGCCCATCCGACCAGTTTCGAACAACCTTTATTCAAAGTAGGTAAGATCACTTATTATTCAGTCGATCATACGCCGACATTACTATGGGATAGTGCTTCATGGGAGATTTCAAAGAGTGTTCTGCCTTTTCTGCAGGATGTCATAGAACAGAATCCCAACGAGATACTCGATGCAGCTGTTGATTTCAGAGATGGGATCATCATAAACCAAGATATCATCACTGTTCAAAATCGTGAATCAGTGTATCCTTATAAACGTATCGGAGTCGTTGAAGCACCGGTGGTTAAACGTAAATCACTCTTCAGAAGAATCACGGATTCGATTTCTCCCTCGATGCGTTCGTAGATCTATTCATTGCCAAGGAAGCACAATCTTGATATAAGGTTGTGCTTTTTTGTGGAATAGTTTGATGGTCAATCTATAGCAATATAAGTTGTCTCGCATATTTCGTTGACTTGATTAAAGGTAAAGAATATAATGTGACTAATATTCAAAAAACGGAGGTTACGATGACACAAATCAAACTAAAATATGGTCAACAGTCATTTATGATGAATGTTGAACCAGCAAATATCAACATCCTTAAAAGCCATGAAACAACAACTACAAAGTCACAAGCTGAACGATTACAAGAAGCCATCGATTATCCGATCGATTCACCTCGACTCAAAGATATCGTAAAGTCCACAGATGAAATTTGTATTATCGTTTCGGATGTGACACGTTTATGGCAAAATCCGTCTGTTTATCTTCCTTATCTCATTCGTGAGTTGGAAGCGGCGGGTGTGCAAGATCATCATATCCGTTTTATAAGTGCTCTTGGAACTCATCGTAAACAGACAGTTGAAGAACACAAGTTACTTTTGGGCGAGGAATTGTATCAACGTTTTACGATCACTGATCATGACTGCAATGACAAAAGCAATTTGAGTTATGTCGGAACCACTTCGTATGGAACGGAAGTATTCATCAATAAAACAGCACTGAATTGTGACCATATCATTATTACAGGGGGTATCGTTTTTCATGATCTAGCCGGTTTCGGCGGTGGCCGAAAATCGATTATGCCGGGTATCAGCGCTTATTCGACGATCATGCATAATCATGCCTTATCACTGAATCCGAATGGTTCCGGAAGCAACTGTTTGGTTAAAGCAGCTGTCATGGAAGGGAATCCTTTCAATGATGATATGAGTGAAGCGGCAGCGTTTGTCAATCCATCGTTTCTGTTTAATGTGCTTTGTGATTCGGATGGTAATTATTCGGCAGCAGTTGCAGGTAACTATATCACAGCGCATCGGCACGGATGTGAGATCTTGAAAACCATCGATAGTTCGGTGATTCGTGAAAAAGCCGATGTTGTTGTTGTTTCAAGCGGTGGTTATCCCAAGGATATCAATCTATACCAAGCGTCAAAAGGTCTTAGTAATGCGGTGGAAGCCGTTAAAAAAGGTGGAACGATCATCTTGTTGGCAGAGTGTATCGAGGGCCTCGGAGATGTTGAAATGCAACAAATCTTTTTTGATTACACAACCAATGAAGAACGTGAAAATGCTATCCGTAAAGATTATTCGATTGCTAAATTTATGTCGTTTGTGATATGTGAAATGGCGGTTAATTTCAATCTGATCATCGTTTCAGCGATGGCGAACGACTTACTTAATCGCATCAACATCAAGATTGTAAAAACACTTGACCAAGCACTGGCGTTAAATCCCGAATTGATCACAGATGCGAAATTGATCTATCTGATGCCGACCGGAGCCAATACATTACCGGTGCTAGAATCAATCAGGTAGGGATGATGGATGAGAAAGAATCAGTGAGGAACCCCGATGAAAAAACAATTATTAGCGGATAAAAATCTACTTGATACATCAAATGCCTTATCGTTAGTTGCTTCTTTGATTGGAGATAAAGATGTCATCAATCTTAGTATCGGTGATCCTGACTTCATCACCAATAAAATCATCATCGATGAAGCCTACAAAGACGCGGTGAAAGGACATACTAAATATACATTACCTTCCGGTGATCCTGAATTAAACAAAGAAATACGCACATTTTATAAAGAAGAATACGCTGTCGTGCTTGAAAAGAATGAAATCATGGTTACTGTCGGTGCTTGTCATGCCTTATTCCTTGCTTTTCAAGCATGCCTCAACGAAGGGGATGAAGTCATCGTTCCCGAACCGTACTTCATTCCCTACAAAGACCAAATAGAAATGGCCGGTGGTAAATTAGTACCCTTACAAACACATGAAGAGGAAGGTTTCAGCCTCAATATCGAAACTTTAAAATCACTTATTACTGTCAAGACGCGTGCCATTCTCATTAATTCCCCCAATAATCCAACCGGTGCGTGTTACAGTCTCTCGACCTTACAACAACTAGCAAAACTTGCGATTGAACATGATTTGATCGTTCTTTCGGATGAAGTTTACGATGCGATCACATTTAACGAAAAACATGTTTCTATTTTGGAAATCGACGGTATGAAGGAACGAAGTATTCTGTTGGCTAGTTTCTCAAAAGGATATGCGATGACCGGGTGGCGTATCGGTTTTGCGATCGCACCGGACGACGTTATCAAGTGTATGGTCAGAATCAACGAATCCATCTGTTTTTCAGCACCTTCTGTCTCGCAAAGAGCCGCAATCCATGCGATCCGAAATCGTTCCGAAGTACAAGCAGCTATTATTCATGGTTTTGAAAAAAGAATGAACTATGGTTTCAAACGTATCAATGCGATCAAAGGATTAAGTGTACTTCAACCGCACGGCGGTATTTATCTTTTTATGAATATCAAAGCCACCGGCATGTCTTCAGATGAGTTTTCTGCTTATTTAGTAGAAAAAACAAAAATCGTCGTATTGACCGGAACCGCTTTTGGTAAAAGTGGTGAAGGATACGTGCGCATCGCTTGCACGATCAGCGTGGAAAAAATGAAAGATGCTTTTGATAGAGTCGAAGAATTGTTTGGACTCAAGACTTGATCGATCAGCAATGAGTTTCATTCACTCGTTGTTTTTTTTTACAGTTTGGGAAAAAAGTATATCTCAGCCTATCGCTGAAATGAGTTGAAATAAGCGAATATTATAGAGAATATTTGTGTTAGCGAAACCATAGAATTGATAGTCAAACGTTGACAAACCATTCACATATGGTTAAAATTAAAGTTATATAAATTGGAGGGGAAATAAAAATGATACTTGAAATAAAGCAGTTGAATAAGAGTTTTTCGAATAAGCAGGTGTTGCATGATGTGTCGTTTACGATCACATCAGGTAAAGCAATGGGCTTTCTGGGACGTAACGGAGCTGGTAAAACAACGACGATACGCGCACTGATGGATGTGTTTAAAGCAGATAGCGGTCAATTTATCTTGGATGGGAAAGTATTCGTACCGACTGATTACCGTGTCGGTTATCTACCGGAAGAGCGCGGGCTTTACGCTAAAGAGAAAATATTGGATCAACTTATGTATTTTTCGATGCTGCGCGGTGCAACTAAAAAAGAAGCTAAAGCCAGTGCGGAATATTGGATCGAACGATTTGGTTTGACCTTCGCGAAAAACGCTAAGTTGGAAACACTCTCAAAAGGGAACCAGCAGAAGATCCAGATTGCGCAGTCCTTGTTGAATGACCCCGAGATATTGATTTTGGATGAACCATTCAGTGGCTTGGATCCTGTGAACTCACAGGTCTTGAAAGATGTTATCGTCGAAGCAATCGAAAAAGGTAAATTGGTTATCTTTTCAAGTCATCAGATGAATTATGTGGAAGAATTCTGCGATGAGATCGCACTTATCGAAAAGGGTGAGATCGTTTTGAATGGTAATCTCAAAGACATCAAAAAAGAAATGGGAAATCGCCGTCTCAGATTGTCAGCCGTCAATATGAGTGCTGAACAACTCGAAGAACTATTGCTTAGTAAAATTACCGATATCGGTGTCGAACATGACAGCCATTCGTTGATTATCGAATTATTGAATGAAAAAACAAAACAAAATTTACTGCAGGATTGTTTGAACTGTGGTATCGATATTGAACTTTTTTCCGGCTATGAACCAAGTTTATACGATATATTTGTGAAGAAAGTAGGGGCAGAAAATGCATAACACAGGAAAAGTATTTATGTTTGAATTGAAGAGTATCTTGCATAAAAAATCAGTTATGGTAACGACGATCGTTATGTGTGTAATCTTTTTGATTGCGACAAGTATCCCGACGATCATGACGTTGTTTGATTCAACGCCTAGCACACCAACGGAAACACCGGCTGTCGATATTGGAAATTCAGGATTCTTTCTAAGTGCCGGTAGTTTCTCGAAAGATGAATTAACTGTCTATTTCGGTCCTGATATGAAGATCTTTGATACCGAGCTTGCGTTACATGAAGCAGTAGTTAGCGGGAGTGTGGATGCCGGTTATGTAATCCAAAATCCAACATCGTATAAATCGATCGTTAAAAATAAAGAAATGTATAGTTCAAGTGCCCAAATGGTCAGTTATGTAATGCAGAAGATCAATACCGACCATAACTTGCTTGCAGTAGGAATCGATCCGGCGCAAGTCGATAAAGCGTCGATCGTGCAGATTACAGCCAATGAAGAAATCCTCGGTAAAGACGCAAATCAAAGTTTCTTGATCAGTTATATTTTGATGTTTGCGGTATATATGTTAGTCATCATGTATGGAGCTTTCGTTTCCACTTCGGTCGCTCGTGAAAAAGACAGCCGAACAATGGAAATTCTCATTACTTCCACTAAACCTTCAGCTCTGATCGTGGGTAAGGTATTAGCGAACGGATGTGCCGGTCTGATCCAGTTTGGCGTCATACTCACGGCCGGATTTATCGGTTATTTCGCTAATGCAGCCAATTATCCGTCGTTCGTCAGAGAAATGTTGTTTGGCGGTTTATCATTAGACGCTATTTTCATCTTCTTGGTGTTTACTGCTTTCGGATATCTGTTGTATTTGTTTATCTACGCATCACTGGGGTCATTGGTATCTAAAGTGGAAGATGTTGGATCTTCGGTCACTCCGGTAACCTTGTTATTTATGGTTGCCTATCTGATCGCCAGTTTGGGTCTCAACATGCCGAATTCATTGATGTTGAAGATTGGATCTTTTGTTCCATTCACAGCGATACTCGCGATGCCGATTCGCTACTTTCTGACATCGGTACCGTTGATTGAATTATTGATCTCATTAACGTTGATGATCGTAACAACATGGCTACTTGCGATATTATCGATCCGGATCTATCGTTTAGGATCGTTGTCGTATGGTAATAAACTCAGTTTCATCAAAGCTATCAAGTTATTGATCAACGAAAAAAAAGCATAATATCTTTCTAAAAAATCCGTCACTGGATTTTTTTTATTTGTTTGTCCATTTTTTGATCATGACACTGACACTTCGATTCATCTCGTGGGTGAATGCAGCTTGATATTTCCTTTTGTAGATATCGGAATAATAGCGTTTAATCCCTACTGCAGGGTTGTCTGCTAGTTTTGCTTGTTCTTTGATCATGAGATCATACTGAGTCAAACTCATAGATTGATATGAATTCTCGTGCACAATAAATTCCCGAGAAAAGCGCGCCGGTTTTGGGCGATCGATCTGTTGTTGAGTAGGGTATCCAAACACCAACATGCTAACCGGTAAAACAAATTCAGGTAAATGAAGAAGTTCAGCGTT
>JBBRCP010000048.1:0-13106 GCA_038204785.1 Erysipelotrichales bacterium | reverse complement strand
AAGTCGGTGATCTTATTCTCGGTGATAAACGACATTACGTCGAATAAAGGATCGTTGTCGCCCGCATATTCGAAATCGATCAGATAATCACGTGAATCTGAAAAACCGATATTACCGGAAACCCAGTCATTATGACACAACGTTAACGGTCGTTGAATGTTTGCGGCCTCTGTAATACAGCCGCTACCGAAATCCAAATTATAGATCGGGTGCTGAATTTTTTTATGATATTGAGTAAAACGTCCGATTGGATCGAAACGGTAACCGATGCATTGCTTGAGTGAATGAAGTTTCTTCATTAACAAAGCTGTACGAATGAGCTTGTCTCTACCTGTATATTCATCATAGATTACGAAATCCTCAATATATTCGGTAATTTTGATGCCGGTATCTGGATTGAAATAGAGTGTTTTTTTATCCAATTCAGCGTCTTTGATCAATTCCAATGCAGCTGCTTGATGATGAAAATAAACAATATTTAACGCATCTTCACGTGGTTGATGGACAACGACCCATCTTCCACCCACTTTTACACATGTATTGATATTTGTTAGTCCCTTATTTAAGGGAATCATCTTTTCGACTGGTTGGTTGAAGATTTCTTTTATCAGTGTATCGATCATCGTAGTTCCCTCATATATATATATGATAGCATAATCTTCCATGGTTTGTTAAAATAAGGTGGGTGATTCAAATGAGAGTAGCACTGGCAACCTTAAATGCCAAATATATTCATAAGAATCTGGCGTTGCGTTGGCTCTATGTGACGCGACCGGAAACGGTTGAAGTTGAAATAGTTGAAGGGGTCATTCGTGATGATCCGGAAAAATTAGCACGGCGTATCGTGTCTTTTAACCCTGATGTTATCGGGCTCAGTGTCTATATTTTTAATAGTGAAGAAACTAAAAAATTGATCTATCTACTAAAACAATGGCTTCCACAAGTCGATATCATTCTGGGAGGCCCGGAAGTCACCTATCATCCGAATCCTTGGTTTGATCTGCCAATCAAAGCGATCGTTCGCGGTGAAGGGGAAGAAGTGTTCTGGCATGCTATCAGCGGACATTGGGATCTCCCTGGGATACTTACCCGAAAAAATCAACTTACAGCGGTTTTACAAGTTGATTTAAAGAATTTAGAAGTAAAAGAAAGCCCATACTTTCTAACAGCTGATATAGCGGACATCAACCAGCGTTATTTATACATGGAAACATCCCGTGGATGCCCATTTAGGTGCGCTTACTGCTTATCTTCAGCAGAAGACGGCATGCGTTACTTTTCGATGGACTATTTAACAAAAACATTTGAGCGACTTCGTACGTACGATGTTCGACAGGTAAAATTTCTTGATCGAACATTTAATGTCCGACCTGATAAAGCACTCATTCTGGCACAACAATTAGCTACATTTTCATCACAGACTTCATTTCATGTCGAACTCGTCGGAGATACGCTCAGTGAACCTCTGAAACAGTTCTTTTTGGCTCAGGATCCTACTCGTTTCCGTTTTGAGATCGGAGTTCAGTCATTTTTCTTACCAACCCTCAAAGAAGTTGGACGATATTCCGATATTCCGACATTAAAAGCGACTATCCAACAGTTTTCCAATGCCGAAATGCATCAACATACCGATTTGATCGCTGGTTTACCGTATGAAAATCTAACCCAATTCAAAGATTCTATGCAACAATTGTTTGAACTGTATCCCTATGAAATTCAAGTGGGAATACTTAAATTATTGCACGGTACGCGCCTTCAAAAAGAGGCCGAAATGTATGGCTATACCGCTGACGATGCGGCTCCCTATCAGATTCTTCAAAGTAAATGGATGAGCAGGGATGATATCCATCAAGTTGAATTGGCCGCCTCTGCCATGGAGAAATGTTATAACTCGCAAAAGCTTCGAAAGGTTTTAAAGGACCTTGCGGTAACTCGAGAAACCTTGATATTTGATGTTTTACGTGATATCGGAACTGCAATCTCTGAATTACCACGACCCTATCAAGTCAAAGAATTCTTTTTAGTTCTGATCAACGCATTGAGTGTTCATTATGATAAAATAACGGTAGAATCAAAATGTGTACATGCCTATTATCTGCTTTCACCCCTCTGTCCGACACGATTAGTCGATTCTGTGTTTACGCAAGAAGAAACTCAACTCTTCCAACTAGTGATTCGGGAAGAGTGTCAAAAACGCAATATTTCAATCAAGCATCTTCGGTGTGAACGACGTAATGATCTGTTTGAAGGAGCGGATGTTTGGATGTATCCGACGCAAGGAAAGTTCAAAATCGTATTTACAGTTGATCATAATGGAGTATTGGAAGGGGAAAAACGATATGAAACTGCTTATCGCAACGCATAACGAAAACAAAGCGATTGAGATACGAGATTATTTAAAAAATTACGGTCAAGTTGAAATACTGACACTGACTGACTTGGGAATCGATGAAGAAATCGAAGAAACCGGTTCCACTTTTAGGGAGAATGCGTTGCTTAAAGCGAATACCATTATGCGATTAACCGGTTATCTGACGATCGCCGATGACTCCGGAATTGAAATTGATGCATTGGATAAACAACCGGGAGTTATGTCAGCTCGATATCTTGGGAAAGATACACCCTACACGGTAAAAAATGAGATCATCTTGACTCAGTTGGAAACAGCAACGGTAAGAACAGCTCGATTTATTTCGGCGATGGCGATCTCATCACCTGAGTGTCGACCGGTTGTAATGCAGGGAACACTCGAGGGACATATTGCTTATTGTCCACAGGGCACCAACGGATTTGGTTATGATCCGATCTTTATTCCCTTAGGGATGCATCAAACAATGGCTGAGATCAGTTTAGAAGAAAAAAACAAAATCAGTCACCGTGCGATCGCGTTGCGTGAAACCGCTGCCTATCTGCTGAATCTGATTGAAAGGGAAGAAAAGATATGAATCATGCTAAACAGCACATTGCGACACTTTTGGGATTACTCACAATCATCGTTATTTTGGTGACCGTCATCGATCTCACCTGTTTTGATAAGTCATTTTATAAGACTCAATTCACAAAATTGGCGGTTGCCAGTGAAATGGGAGTCAGTTCGACAGATCTGAATACGATCACCGATGTCGTGTTGGATTACACCCAAGGTAAACGCAGCGATATGATCATCAACGTTCAAGTTTCGGGAACCGTTCAAGAAGTATTCAACGCTCGTGAAAAAACTCATATGGTCGATGTTCGTGCACTCTATCTCAACGCGGTCATGGTTAGAAACATAGCAGCCGTCGTTGTGATCGCTATGAGTGCTTTGTATGCATTTCTCTATCGTAAACAAACAATTCGGATTCTGGTACGGGGATTTCAACAAGCATCCGTTTTATTCGGAGTTGTATTAGCGTTTATTCTTATTTATAGTCTAGTCGATTTCAATGCTTTCTGGATTTTCTTTCATCAAATCTTTTTCCGAAATGATCTTTGGCAACTTAATCCCAACACGGATCTGTTGATTTTGATGGTTCCGGAACCCTTCTTTAATGCATTGGTCATGAGAATCATACTTCGCTTTATCGCTGTTTTTGGATTAGTACTGGCAGGTGGAACATTAATAATTCGGAATAAGAAATCATCATGACATCCCGCCAATTAAAGATTCTTGCGCTTATAACGATGACGATCGATCATATCGGAGCGTTTGTCTTCAAAGATATCATTCTTCTTCGTGTTATCGGAAGAATTGCCTTCCCGATCTTTACGTTTCTTTACGTGGAAAGTTACATTCATACATCTAACCGAAAGAATTTAATGATTCGTACGACGATTGCAGCGGTGGTAGGTCAGGTTTTACTTAACTTGTCAGGTTCTAATCTGGTCGGAATTTTCTTTTTGTTTGCGCTTAGTTGGATAGCGTTCAGTTTGATCGATAAAGGTTTCCTATGGGCAGTTCCACTGATAATGATCACCGCCGAATATTTCAAGGTTGATTATGGGTGGTACGGCATCGCTACTTTAGTATTGTTTTATTTGTATCGCGGAAAACGCAAACAACAGTGTATATCGTTTATATTGGTGACTGTATTATTTCTAATCAGCCCATTTTTTGATCCTTCTTATTGGAAGTATATCCCTCAGATCATGCAGAATTTCTATTCCGAATATTGGGTCTTCTTCATCGAAGGTTTCGCTGTGTTGGCGCTTATCCCTATCTATTTCTACAATGGCCAGCTGGGTAAACGATTCGAATCTAAAGCTGCACGCGCTTTCGAAAAATATTTCTATTATGTCTATTATCCAGTTCATATCGCTATATTAGCGATCTTAGGGGGTGCATGAACAATGTTGCATGTTGTCCTATTTGAACCTGAGATTCCACAGAATACAGGGAATATCATGCGTACTTGTGTTGCTTCCGGATGTGAACTTCATTTGATAAAACCATTGGGCTTTTCATTGGAAGAAAAATATATTCGACGTAGCGGTATGGATTACCGAAAAGATCTAACAATGACCTTGTATGAGAATTGGGAACAGTTCCGTTTGAAGGCTAAGGGACAGTTTTACTTTATCACCCGCTATGGCAAGAAAGCACCTTCGGATATTGATTTTAGTCCGATCGAAGAAGATATCTACTTAGTGTTTGGCAAGGAGAGTACCGGCATCCCCAAAGAGATCTTGCGTGAGCGTCTCGAAAATTGTCTCCGATTACCGATGGTTGCGGATGCCAGGAGTCTCAATCTCTCCAATACCGTCGCAATCGTTGTTTATGAAGCCTTACGCCAAAAAGGGTATCCAGGTTTAGAAACACATGAAACACTCAAAGGAGAGGACTGGTTGACCTCTGATGAGTAAACTGGATTTCCTGTTCGATACCGTAGAAAAACGGATCGTAGCTGCCATGTTGCTTCTGTCGATATTCGCACTTTCTGTATTGGCCGGTCAATTAAAACTTGGATTACTTTTATTGAAAATCGAAACGACAGTCGATCTATTCAAATTAGCCGAACCTAAACTCAGTGAAATTTCATTACTGACTCGTTTCCTGGCTAATTATCTTGATGCTAATTTTAGCCTATTCAACGGAGTTAAAGCTTTCATCAACAGTCTTCGTATTACGGATCTTGGTTTTATCTTAATGTTGATCATACTTCTGCAAGGGAACAAGACTTCAAAATCAGAAAAAATTCCCTATTTCGTATCGGCAATCGTTATTATCATGCAGGCTATCCTCTATGCCTTCTGTGTTGTTGCGACGGTATACGCCTACCGTGCAACAAGCGGTTTACAAGCAGCTCAACTCTTCAAGACCATGGGAATCATCTGTACATCTATCACACTAGTAGAAATGACACTCATTATCGGATCTTCAATTCACGTTTATTATTCGTTGATGAGCGAAAATATAAAGAAACATGGGTAGACTATTTGAAATCGGATGCGTTATACTCTATAATACTAACGAGGTGATGAGATGATTGAAAATCTGAATGATATAATATCGCTTGCGGTCATCATTGGCTTGTTGGCAGCCCTTGGTTATTTCAATATCAAGACATTGTTGCATCATCGTCAAAGAAGGATTATTGAAGAAGAGATTGAATATTACAAAGAGTGGTAATCCACTGGATCCCATGAATCGGAGGAAAATAAATGTTCACAAAATCCATTACGTCTCCCAATGCTCCTAAAGCAATTGGACCTTATTCACCGGCTGTTAAATTAGGCGACTTCGTTTATATGTCAGGACAGATCGCAATCGATCCTGCAACTTCAGAATTGATCAACGGTGAAATTCAGGAACAAACTTATCAAGTACTTAAAAACATCGAAGCATTGCTGACAGAAATGAATTTGGATATGCGTCATATTGTTAAGACAACTGTTTATATGAGTGATTTAAGTGATTTTAATGCGATGAATGAAATCTACGCTACCTATTTTGTTCAACCTTATCCGGCTCGCACGACTGTACAAGTATGTGCTCTTCCTAAAGGAGCTAAAATCGAAATCGAATGTTTGGTTATCGATACATTAGCATACGAACAACAATTAGCGGCTCAAGAGGGTGGTTGCGGCGGATGCAGTGATGATGCTTGCGGATGCGGTGATGATGCTTGCGGATGCAGTGATGATGCTTGCGGATGCGAGAGTTCAGAAAAAACAAAAGAAAACAGCGAAGTTTGCGAAGACGGATGCTGCTGCGGCTAACAAGCCGCTTTTTTTTTTGATTTGCGAGGATAATAGTAGCTGCTTGTAATTATATAGCAGGAGAAAAGTAGATTGTTGCGAATAATAGGTGTGAGGTAATTACTATGCATCCATCGGAAACATTATATCTTAAATATGACGTTCAAAAAGGCATCACCGAAATCACCGGAATTCATAAAAGAACAATCGTTAAATGTAAACCCATCGAAGTTATCGATTTCTGGTGTCTAAGTTGCGGTACCAGTATCGAAGGTAGTCACAGTGCTTTCAGACATCATCTTGAAATAACACAGAAACTGCCGGTATTGGTCAATCCGGTCAAAATGATTTTCTTTTTTCCGACTGCTTCTGCCCGTAACATGGATTGTATATGGATCAATTCTAATCAGATAAAAACAATTGTCAATTCTGCAGAGAATTCGAAGATTGTTTTTCATTGCAACCGAACACTGATAAGTGAAGTTAGTATCAGATCACTTAAATTACAGATCAGACGCTGTCGCGATCTTACTGAAATCATTCGTCATCACCATGATAATGATCCGATTGAATTACCGAATTTTTTGTATGATCAAGCTTAAATTGTACAAATCTTTGGTTGAACTTGATTGAAAGGGGTATAATCAAAATGAACATTTGAGGTACAAGTATGAATCAGAGATTGAAAAAATACATTAAAACGACAGTATTCATTGTATTATCAGCGCTTATTTATTCATTTTCATTGAAAGTATTCGTTCAAGCAGGGCAGTTGTTTCCAGGCGGATTTTCGGGTATTTCATTATTGATCACTAGATCCCTAAAAACATATGCGAATATTTCAATTCCATTTAGTTTGGTCTATTTACTGTTGAACGCAGGACCGACTTTTTTAGTTTATAAATATGTCGGGAAAAGATTCACGATCTTTTCAGTTATGCAGTACCTGCTGGTCAGTTTATTTGTTCAAATCCTGCCTTCCTATCAAATCACCGGTGATATTATTCTGATCGCCGTATTCGGCGGAATATTATCAGGCTTCGGTAATTCACTTGCACTGCGGGTCAATGCCAGTTCGGGCGGAACTGATTTTATTGCGATCTATGCATCAACTAAAGTTCATGTACCGACATGGACATATATACTTTATGGTAATACATTTGTTTTGATCATTGCCGGACTTTTGTTTGGTTGGCAACAAGCCCTTTATTCGATCATTTATCAGTTTTGTTCCACCCAGGTTGTGACGTCTCAGCACCTACGGTATAAATTGATAAGTCTGTTTATTATTACCGAAAAACCCGATGAGATCACAGCTAAGATCTTCTCCGGAACTCGCCACGGAATCACAAAATTATGGGGCGAAGGGGGCTTCAGTAAACAACCTAAATGCTTGTTGTATATGGTTGTCAATGCTTTCGAAGTCGATGATGTTGTCGAAGCTGCGAAAGAAATCGATCCTCATGTTTTTATCAATATTTCCAAGTCTGAAAGAATCATCGGAAATTATTATCAGAAACCATTAGAATAATCTTGCTTTTTTATATGAATAATGGTTAAATGGAAATGTCTTTTTATCAAGAGATGAGGTAGAGAGTTAGCTCGGTGACCTCACGCCAACCTGCCCAACGGCAAGGTGGTTCTGCTAACGGCGATAAGGAAAAACGCATCTTTTGCACTAACACCTTCACGCCGGAGGTGTTTTATTGTGATAAAAAGCCCTATAGGAGGAACGAAATGAAAGAATATTTATTCACGTCGGAAAGCGTCACAGACGGACATCCCGATAAAATCTGCGATCAGATCGCGGATGCGATTTTAGACGCAGCGATCGCACAAGATCCACTGTCGAAGATGGCGGTCGAAGCGACGATTAAAGATGATTTTATATTGGTTTACGGTGAGTGCAATACCAAAGCTGTCATCGACTATGTTAAAATCGCAAAAGAAGTAGTTCGGAGTATTGGTTATAAAGAACACTATCATGTAGAAACTAAAGTCAACAAACAATCAGCTGAAATCTATAATGCAGTTACATTCAATAACGATATCGCTGCCGGTGATCAAGGGATTATGTTTGGTTATGCGTGCAACGAGACTGAAAATTACATGCCTTTGGCGATCGATACAGCACACAAATTAGCGAAACGTCTGAGTGATCTTAAATTTGAGAATGATCTGATTCGTCCTGATGGAAAAACACAAGTCACGGTACTCTATCGTGACAATAAGCCGGTTTCAATCCATACGATTGTTATTTCAGCACAACATGATGCCAGCATTTCTCAAGCAGATCTACGTAAATTGATCATGGCGGAAATTGTTAATAAAGTCGTTGATCCGAAATGGTTGACACCGGAAACCCATTATTACATTAATCCGAGCGGATCATTTATCGTCGGTGGCTCTTTCAGCGATAGTGGAACAACGGGTCGTAAGATTGTTGTCGATACTTATGGCGGAACGGGACGAATCGGCGGGGGCTGTTTCAGTTCGAAAGATCCAAGTAAAGTTGACCGAAGTGCAGCGTATTATGCCCGTTACGTAGCGAAGAATATTGTAGCGAATGAGCTGGCTGATCGATGTGAGATCCAACTTTCATATGCGATTGGACAGAGTACACCTATTTCAATCATGGTCGAAACTTTCGGAACTAATCATGTTAACGAGGAAGAAATCTATCGACTGGTCGAAAAGAACTTTGATTTCCATGTTGGAAACTTGATCAAAGAACTTGATCTATTGCGACCTATCTATCGTTCAACAAGCAATTTTGGACACTTTGGGCGTGCTGGATTCAGCTGGGAAACTATCATAAAAATGAAATAACGGGTGACCGTTATTTTTTTTTAGAGTATCTTGCTTTACAAATGTGTTCAAGCGTTGTTTAATAGTTAAGTAACTTAATAGTTAAGTCACTTAACTGAAAATGACGGGAGGCCGATGTGGAAGACAATCAAATCAAATTGATGGTTCAACAGATGATATCTACAATGGAGAATATCCGGCGTACTGAAAAAAGTTTGCGAAAATCAATCAAATCCGACAATAGTTATTTATTCTTGTTGATGGAATTTGCGCGCATATCGCAAGGTAATCCCATCTCAGTCGGAGCGTTTACCGAAACATTGCATGTTTCACCGGCAGCTACGACCCAATTTATCAACCAGTTGCAACTTCATCACTTTGTGAAACGGACGGTCTGTGAAACGGATCGGCGACAAGTATTGGTTCAGTTGACTGATGAAGGAAACCAAGCTGTGCTTGAGGGTCAGAAGAAACTTGCCTCGTATGTAAGTCGACTATTTGTGTTTTTAGGTGATGAAGACGCCCAAAAATTGAATGAGATTTTAGCGAAAATATCATTATTCTGTCAGAATGACAAAGGAGAAATTGAATGAATAAAAAAAATCGAAATAGGATCATTGTACTGTTCATTATTGTTGCGATGATCATCGGAGCTGTAATGCTTTTCAACAATTTTAAACTTACAGCCCAAAAACGGACTGTCAGTGAAAGTACAGTCGTCAAAGTAGAAAAGGGTGACTTGATTCTTTATAGTTTGGCAAAAGGGAAAATCGCTTCGGCATCGGTTACGGAAGTAACATTTATCGGATCGATCAAAAATATCAATGTTAAGATCGGTGACACGGTGGCTAAAGAGGCGATTCTCGGACAATACATAAGTGCAACACAACGGACGTATGATATCACAGCCAGTGTCGCCGGAGTTATCACAGCCGTCCCGTCAGCAATCAAAAATGCGTTTGTGATCGCTGATCCGAATCAACTTCAAATGAATGTCGAAATTTCCGAAAAGGATATTTCCAAGATCAGTGTCGGGCAAAATGCTGTTATTTATGTAGATGCAATTAATGTCAATATCAACGGAAGCGTCACGGCGATTTCGCAGGTAGGCAATACGAGTGCAGACTATACTACCTATACCGTCACCGTTACGTTCAGTAAGGGCGACAGTAAGATCTTTTTAGGAATGACCGGTAGTGCTAAAGTTGAAACAACAACCAAAAAAGATGTATATAAAGTTCCTATCGAAGCGTTGATTGAAGCGAACGGAAAATATTACATTTTAAATAAGACATGGTTCAACGATATGAATAAGCCAAAAACCGATTTCTATATTGAAGTGATGGTCGGTAGTGCCGATGTCAACTTCGCAGAAATCAGTGGGACTCAATTGGACAATTTGGAAGTAGTCGTGCTTCCAACCTCAACCAAGTTGAGTATCTTCAGCAGGCCTGCTAATGCTACATCTAACTGACGTTAAAAAAAGGTACAAAATGGGTGAGACGGTAGTCATGGCGCTTAACGGCATCAATCTAACGATTAATGAAGGTGACTTTATCGCAATCGTCGGACCCAGCGGAAGCGGAAAATCAACACTGATGAATATCCTTGGTTGTTTGGATGTAGTCAGTTCCGGTACCTATACGTTAAATAACATTCCGATTCAGAATTATGATGAAGATACATTGGCGGAAATTCGCAATAAGCAAATTGGCTTTGTTTTTCAACAGTTCAATCTGCTACCTAATTTTTCGGCACTTGAAAACGTGATCATACCGATGACCTATGCGCGTGTTCCGAAAAAAGTTCGTGAAACCAAAGCAGCCGAACTATTAGCTCAGGTCGGTCTTGCGGATCGTATCTATCACAAGCCTACCGAATTGTCCGGCGGACAACAACAACGTGTATCAATTGCGCGCGCTTTAGCCAACAATCCGCACATCCTGTTGGCTGATGAACCAACCGGTGCGTTGGACCAAAAAACCGGGCAAGAAGTATTGGGTTTATTGAGTACGCTCAATAAACAAGGGAAGACGGTTATCATCATCACCCACGATATGAATGTCGCTAAATATGCGCATCGGATCGTCACCTTGCGTGACGGTGTGATCGAAAGTGATACGGAAGCAGGTGAATCACATGATTAAAGAATATTTTTCCATCGCATGGCGCTCCGTCATTGCCCATAAAATAAGAGCGTTACTTACGACACTCGGCGTTGTGATCGGTGTTGCATCAGTCATCTTGTTGTTGTCGTTAGGCAACAGCGCTAAAGCTGAAGCTGCCAATCAGATTCGTAGTATCGGAAGTAACTTGGTCTTCGTAAGTGTCAATGACTCGCAGGGCGTCTTACCGTCGATTTGGCTGGACGAACTGAAAAGTTCAGGGCAAATGGCTGCCGTAAGTGAATTGATCCAAGGCAACACCTCATATCAAGTCAACGGGACTGACATTGCTGTCAGTGTCAGCGGTGTTAATCAAAATTATGGTTATATTTCTAACTTATCCCTGAGCAGCGGACGATTTTTGTCCTCTGTCGATATCGACAATAACTTAGCTGTTGTGGTCGTTGGTTCCAAGATCCCCAATCAACTGTTTCCCGGTCTTGATCCGATCGGTCAAACAATGGTCATCAAAGGTGTTCCGTTTAAAGTCATCGGTGTCAATAAAGCACGCGGAACCACATTCAGTGGGGATATGGACATGATGGTCTACATTCCGCTTGATTACGCCGGATCGATCTTCACTAATTTCGGTGGACAACGCACTTTCTACATCGCCAGTAATTCCGAGAAGACCGTCGATACGACGATCAACAAGGTCACCAATTATTTAAAAGCAACCATGCCTTCGGAAACACTCTATCGTGTTTTCAGCCAATCGCAGATTCTGAGTGTCATGAATACATTAATGAGTTTACTGACAACGCTGTTGGCCGGCATTGCATCGATTTCACTCTTGGTCGGCGGTATCGGTATTATGAACATCATGTTGGTGACAGTCCGCGAACGGACCCGCGAGATCGGTGTTCGCAAAGCATTGGGTGCTAAACGCTCGCAGATCTTGTTTCAATTTCTGATTGAAGCGGTTATTATCACAATGTTAGGGGGTATCATCGGTTTGATCATCAGTTATATCGGTGCTTCGATTATTCAATATTTCAGTAGTTTCAAAGTAACGATCGGCTTAGATTCTGTCGTTCTTTCGCTCGTATTTTCAATCACTATCGGAATTGTCTTCGGAATCTATCCAGCCAATAAAGCCAGTACACTTGAACCGGTTGAAGCGCTGCGTTACGAATAATAAAACAAGTTGCGAAGAGACTGACATTTATATGATCCTTGTCAAGTAGACAAGTCAAATAGGCAAAGTTTATCGATGACTCATACGAAAAATGAGTCATCTTTTTTATGAAGTTGATCAAGTTGCCATTCTTTACAAACATCTACCCAACCGTTGGATCCCGAATACTGAACCAGTTCTGTGATGGAGAGTTCAATGGCAGAATTTGAACTTCCGCAAGCAGGGAAAACAGTCGCGAATCGTTTTAACGACACGTCTAAATACACAACAGCTGAATCAGGCAGGGCAAACGGGCATACACCTCCGACCGCATGACCGGTTTTATCCAATGTCTCTTCAGCATTCAACATCCGCGCTTTCATCGCAAACGTACTTTTAAATGTCGAATTATCAATTTTGGCGTCTCCGGCGGTTACAATCAAAAGGGTGCCTGTCGCATTTCGGAAGGCAAGTGTTTTAGCAATTTGCATTTCTGCACACTTCAATGCGTGAGCAGCTTCAGTTACGGTCGCACTGGAAACAACAAATTCCAGGATTCGTTCATTTAAACCAAATTCAGTAAAATAATCTTTAACTTTTATTATGGACATGGATGTTACCTCGTGTTAAGTCAATGGGAGTACTATACCATAGATTTAATCATTATTTAGTAAAATAATGGGGTTCATTTGATTTTTTTGGTGTAATTCTGTAGATAAGGACCTAATGATTCTGAAATCCTTATATCGTCAACAGATTCTGCATTTTCACACTTCGGTTGGTCAATGATACAATGGAGTCTTTTGTTTTCTGAAGGAATACCATCAGTTTTTCCTGAT